>DASYNQ010000115.1:0-6332 GCA_036008425.1 Methylocella sp.
TGAACCCTTCGGGAGGAGTGCCGCCGAGGGCGCGCGTGATCGCGCCGGATAATTTGACCGATTCGATCAGATCCTTGCCGGCCATCTCGTAGTCGACCTTGAGCGCATACCAGCGCATCGCCCAGTCGGGCTTCCATTGCAGCTTGCAGGCGCCGCCGGTTACTGGTGTCTCGAAAATCTCCTTCGTGTCCGGATCGCGCCAACCGAGCGTGCCCGCGCCAACATCGATCCTTTCGATCGGCACCTGCATTATAACGCCGGTCCTCGGATGAACCGGCAGAAACGGTGAATAAGTAGCGGCACGCTCCTCGCGAAAGCTCGGCAGCATGATTGCCATGACTTCGTCGTAATGAGCCAGGATGTGGAGGAGTGCGGCGTCGAAGCGGCCAGACCTATAGTAATCCGTCGCCGAAGCGAACTCGTACTCGAAGCCGAACTCATCCAGAAAAGCACGCAGCCGCGCGTTATTGTGCGCGCCAAAGCTTGCATGCGTTCCGAACGGGTCTGGAACCTCTGTCAGCGGCTTGCCAAGGTGGGCGGCGACAAGCTCCTTGTTCGGAATATTGTCCGGCACCTTGCGAAGGCCGTCCATGTCGTCCGAAAACGCGATGAGGCGGGTTTTGATCTTGTCCTGGGTCAAGACCCGGAACGCGTAGCGCACCATGCTCGTGCGGGCAACCTCCCCAAAAGTTCCGATATGCGGCAGGCCGGAAGGCCCGTAGCCGGTCTCAAACACCACCTCGATCTGGCCGGTCGCCCCGATGCGCGCCAAGATCTTGCGCGCTTCCTCGAATGGCCAGGCATTGGCTTGACCGAGCGCGCCAGCGAGGGAATCCGCGGCCGGAGGTGCGGCGAGAGACATGGCGTGACCTTAGGACAGCGAAGAGGTTTGCGGGATTGCCTCGGCGCCCGCGAGCAAGCTTAGGACGATAAGAAGCGCGGCTTCGCCCGTCAATTCCCGCATGGGGGCGTTGCCGCTGCATGGCAACCGCGCGGGCGGGCCGGAGGGAGCTGAAGTTGGGAGTCATCCTAGCGGGGCAGTGCGCAGAATTTTCCGCCCGGGCCCGTGACGCACTCCTGGCCGGGCGGGCAGACACATGAGTCGCAGTGCTGTCCGCGGCGACAAGGCGACAATATTCTTCCCACGCATACTCCCTTGGCGCAGTGCTGGCCTGGCTTGCAGGCGTGGCCGCAACGCCCGCAATTGTCTTTGTCGTTGTTCAGGTCGTTGCAGGTGCCCTTGCAACATTCCAGCTTGAAGCCGGGGCCGGTGCTATTACAGTGCAGGCCGCACCCGCCGCAGTTGGACGGGTCGTTGTTCTCGTTTACGCACGCCCCGTTGCAGCAATCCTGGTCATCGGCGCAAAAATGCACGCAATTGCCGCAGACGCGCCCCCCGCGCTCGAGGTTGGTGCAAATACTTCCACCCAAAAAGGGACAGCTGTCCGGGTGATCGGGTGGGCAGACACAGGTCGGTTGGCGGCCGCTGACACATATCCCACCGATGGGGCAGGAAACGCACGTCCCGGAGAGCAGGTGTCAGCGTCGGAGGGGCATTTATGCCCACACACGCCGCAGTTAAGGTCGTTGAACCCGGTATCGACACATTGCCCGCTGCAGAAGGTCTGACCGATCGGGCAGGAGCAGGTGGCATACGGCTTATCGGTTACTTGGCAGATTTGGCCGCCCGTGCAATCCGCATTGCTGCAGCAGCTGTCCGGCAGCCGGCAGCCGGCGCCGCCCCCCACGCGGCAGCAGGCCTTGGGCGTCGAAGCGGTCGGCGAGCCCGGCGCGCCGCAGGCCAGGCAGCAGCCAGGGCCGCCGCCAAGGCTCTTACTGCAGTCGCAGCAGCTGGCGGCCTCGCCGCAGCCGCCAGTGCAAGTGCCGGTTACTTCAGCGCGCAGGTTCCCGCTCGCCAGCAAAAGCAAACCGAGGCCAAGAGCGATCTTCGCCGCGATAGCTCCTACCCCCATTATGTGCCCCTCTATGATTGAGGAGCGGTTTCCACGGTCATCTGCTGCCCTGTGAGGTAGTAAGAACTAATTGCCGGAGTGGCTCGGCGCGAGTCGCGGCCCTCGTTAGGCACCTAGCCTCTCACCTAGAACGTCGGAATAGCGCTCTTGTTCCAAAGGGCTAATCGTGCCCAGCCTTCGCCTCGGCGCGGGGCCAAATCTTCTTTTTCATGAGACGGAGAAGCCCGGCGCAGACGATAAGGAAGACCAGCACGCTAAAGCCCCGAGGCGCTTGCGTTCGTCGAGTTTCGGTTCGGCGGTCCACATCCGGAAGGACGCACGTCTTCACCAGATCGCCCCGGCGGGGCCGCAACCGCCCTCCCGTTAACATGGCATTTACCCTATTCGCGCACCATGCCGCCAGTTTCGCCCTTTGATTTCGTGGGCCGGCTTACCCTGACGCTTGGCCGCCAAGCGTTAGGGCCGGACCATTAGCGAGGCCGCATGTCCCCCAAAATCCTGATCGCCGACGACGATCCCGTGCAGCGGCGGCTGCTCGAGACATTGGTCCATCAATTTGGCTACCAGGCCGAGACCGTCGAAAGCGGCGAAGCGGTGCTCGCCCGCCTGCAAGCCTCCAGTGCGACGCCCGTCGATCTCGTGATTCTCGATCTTGTTATGCCAAACTTGGACGGCATGGCGGTGCTCTCGCGTTTACGGGAGCGGGGCGAGAAATGTCCAATTATCGTACAGACCTCCCGGGCATCGGTCGAATCGGCCGTCCCGGCGATGCGTCTGGGTGCTCATGATTTTGTCGTGAAGCCGGTTGGGCCGGAGCGGCTGCAAGTCGCGATCAAGAACGCCCTCGCCGCCGCCCGGCTCGCGGACGAAGTGAGCTTCTTGACCCGGCGAGCCTTTGGAACCTTGGCGTTCAAGGACCTCGCGGGCGACAGCGTGGAAATGGCTCGCGCCGTCCGGCAAGGCGAGCGGGCGGCAAAATCCGCCATTCCCGTGCTTCTCGAAGGCGAGCCCGGCACCGGCAAGGAAATTTTCGCACGCGCAATCCACGGGGCTTCTGGCCGGCGCGGCGGCGCGTTCGTGATCTTCAATTGCGGCGCCTCGCCGGACGATCTCGAATGGATGCTGTTTGGCTGCGAAAAGAGAGCGTTTCCCGGCGGCGCCGAAAAAACCGTTGGCAAATGCGCCGAGGCGCAGGGCGGAACGCTTTTTTTCGACCGGATCTGCGAGTTGCCGATTGAGGCGCAGGGGCGGCTTTTACGCGTCCTCCAAGAGGGCGAGATCCATCGCGCCGGGGCGAAGCGCCCGGTGAAAGCCGACATTCGCCTGATTTTCGCGGCCAATCGAAATCTGATCGAACAGGTAAAACACGGCGGCTTCCGCGACGACCTCTATTATCGCATCAATGTGTTTCCAATTTCCATCCCGCCGCTGCGTGCCCGGCGGGACGATATCGCCAGTCTCGCGCGCCGGTTTTGCGCGCGATTCGCCGCCGCGGAAGGAAAGCCCGTTCGCGGGATCGGCGCCGAGGCGCTCGCCTTGCTCGGCGCCTACGATTGGCCGGGCAATGTGAGGCAATTGGAAAACGCCGTCTTTCGCGCCGTTGTGCTCGCCGATGGCGGCGAGCTGACTGTCGCCGAGTTTCCGCAAATTGCCGCGCGGGTCGAGGGCTTCGACGTCCGTGTCCCCGCCGCGCCGGTCCCCGCGCGGCCCTCCCCCGAAAGAGAGTTCATTCGGGTCGAGGTGCGCGATCCCAATGTCCTAGCGCTCCTCGACGAGAATGGAAATGCGCGCCATCTCGATCGATTGGAAGCCGAAGCCATAAAATTCGCGCTCGTCCATTACCGCGGCCAGATGTCGGCGGTGGCGCGCAAGCTCGGGATCGGCCGCTCGACCCTATATCGCAAACTGAAGCAACATGACTTGTTGAAACAATATGATTTGGAGCCCGCTCCCGAGGCGCTTGCTTCGGGAGCGTAATCTGGGAAAGCATATTGTGGCGGCATTGCCGCGCCGTAAAAATTTATTTGTCGTGACATCGCGCGGGCCGGTTCGCGCGTTACCTTGGTAGCGTAGCGGTGGGCAAGTCGCGATGGGACCGGGAAGTTGAGAGGCAAGAAGATGTGTGCGCCGTGGCGGGGGACGGGTTTTTTGGGCGCGCTGGCGCTGCAGCTTTCCCTTGCGAGTTCGCCCGCATACGCCGAGGACGCTCACCTGGCCCCGCGCCTTGGGGCGGCCGCGCCGGCTGGCAATTTGCCTGGAAAAGCCATGCCCGGCTTCATGGCTATGTCGCCCGCGCATGGCGTTCCCTTTACGGAACCAGCGCCCGAAGCTCCGGCTGAGCCACAGGATGGCGCGACCCCCGCGCCCAGCGAAGCCAAACCCGTGCCGCCGGACGCGAGCGGCACGGCGCCCGGAGAGTCCGATCAAATCGCTGCGCCTGCGCTGCCTCCGGTCAACGCGGCGCTCAAAGCCACGCTTGAGGCGCGTTCCGGTTTGCCAGGCCCTGTCGCCCTCCTGCATCGCAGGGAGCGCGAGGCGATCGCCGCCTTTTACGCCTTGCGCGATTTCGCGCCGCTCTGGTTTAGCGGTGGCACGGGCATCGCCGCGGTTGCCCCGGCGATCGAACGGCTGAAACATGCCGCCGACGATGGGCTCGACGTCAAAGGATTTCCGCTAGCCGTTTCGCCAGCCACCGACGAGGAAATCGCCGCCGCCGATCTCGCTCTTAGCGATGCGGTCGTGGCGTACGGCCGCCAGGCGAGCGGCAGCCGGGTCGATCCGCGCATGATTTCGCGCTTGATTGGGGTCGAACCGGAAGTGGCCGATCCCGCCGTCATCCTGGCGCTTGTCGCGACCGCCGGGGAAGCCGCGGGCGAAGAATTGCGCCGGTTCAACCCGCCGCAAAAGGCCTATGAAGCGCTGCGCGAAAAGCTTCTCCAATTGCGCCGGGGGCGCGGCGTGGCCGGGCGCGATGCCGCGATTCCCTCAGGCCCCGTTTTGCGCCCCGGCATACGGACCGTCGCGGCGCTGTCCGGCGGCCGTTCGAGTCTCGAAGCCGAAATCCTCGCCAATATGGAACGCTGGCGCTGGATGCCGCGCGACATGGGCGAGACCCATATCGAAGTGAATATCCCCGATTACGAAGTTGTCGTCATTGAAAAAGGGGAGGTGATCGAGCGCAACCGCGTCGTCGTCGGCAAGGAACAAACCCCGACGCCGGTGTTTTCCGACACGATGAAATTTCTGATCGTCAATCCCGCTTGGAACGTGCCGCAATCAATCATCCGCAAGGAGATGCTCCCGCGCCTTGCAGCCGATCCCGATTATCTCCGTCGCATGGGTTATGAAGTTTCTTCACGCGCGGGCCATCTTGTCGTGCGCCAGCCGCCCGGCGAGCGCAATGCGCTGGGGCGGATCAAATTTGTGTTTCCCAACGATTTTTCCGTCTATATGCACGATACGCCCCTGCGCAAGCTGTTTGCCTCGGCAAAGCGGGCGTTCAGCCATGGATGCGTGCGTGTCGACGATCCATTCCACTTCGCCGAGACAGTGCTAGGCAATGGCTGGAGCGAGCAGCGGATCAAGAAATTGATCGGCGGCAAGGAGCGCTATGTCTATCTACCGAAACCCCTGCCGGTTTACCTCGAATATTTTACCGCCTTCGTAAACGAATCGGGCGAGCTGCAATTGCGCGACGATGTCTATGGCTATTCGCGCCGGGTGAAGGCGGCGCTCGGGTTGCAAGGGTAGCTGAATCGTATCACTTGATCTTAAAATAATTGCGCAACGCAAGGCCGATGAAAAACACGAGTATGATCGAAAGAACGTTCTGCGCGATCACCAGCAATTGATAGCCTTCCGGGGGAATGGGCAGGCATGGGCCAAAGCCGGGGCAAAACAGAAATTTTTTGATCTCGGCATCGATGGTGAGAGGGCCGACGAAAGGCACTGCGTTACCAAGGGCCACCATCGACTCCGCGCGCGCGTATTTGGCCGCGTCGAGCGTGCCTGCTTGCGACATGAACGGCGCAAGGATTGCGGCGTAACCCCAGTGAAAGAGCCACACGCTCGAAGCGAGCCATATCGCGGGGACCACGAAGTTGCGGCCGTAATTGGAAAGTGCCCAATAGACGCCCATGACGAGGATCCAAAGGCCGTGGGTCACGAGCCGTGCAGCGTTGCGTCGCCAATTCTTCCATCGCTGCGCTTAAAAATCGCCGCTAGAGCCTTTCGGATTTAGATAGAAGCATATCCTGCGTTTTGGAGATAGTTGGCGCATTCGCCCGGAGTGAAGGTGTCGAGGAGACCGCCGATGCGCCGCCAGAGGCCATCGACGGTGCGCTCTTCGGCTTTTCTGAG
>DASYNQ010000116.1:0-3637 GCA_036008425.1 Methylocella sp.
AACGCCAAGATTTTCCGCACGCGCGCAAAGCCAAAACGTGTGGATCGCCGCGACCACCGAATAATCCAACGCCTCCGGCATGGTTTTCCGGCCAAGGCCGGAGCCCGCCTCGGTTGCATGGTCGCAGAACACGGCGAGATGGACCGGCGCCTCGCGCAGCCCCGATAATTTAAGGCTGGCATAGAGCGCGGCGCGCTCGCCTTCGTAGGATGCAAGCGCGGCCGCGTTGCAGGCATTGAAATTGGCGATCACCTCCTCCCGCGCAGAAAGCGTTTCAACGCTTACGAAACGCCACGGCTGGCTGTTGCCGACCGAGGGCGCCAGCGCGGCGAGGCCCAAGAGTTCCTCGATGAGCCGGGACGGGACCTGGTCCGGTTTGAAGCGGCGGACGTCGCGCCGCCATGCGAAAAGTTTTGCCAAGCGGTCGCGGAAGGCGCTGTCGAAGATGGGCGGATCCCCCTGTTGTTCCCCGCGCCTCACCACCGCCTCCGCCGGACCGCATGGAGCGTCATAACTAGCGGTGCCAGCATATCAGGTCGCGAACCGGAAATGCAGCACGTCGCCATCCGCCACGAGATAGTCCTTGCCTTCGAGGCGGAATTTGCCGGCCTCCCGCGCCCCCGCCTCGCCATGTAAAGCGACATAATCGGCATAAGCGATGGTCTCGGCGCGAATAAATCCGTTTTCGAAATCCGTATGAATCACCCCCGCCGCCTGCGGCGCCTTGGTTCCGTTCGGAATCGTCCAGGCGCGGGTCTCCTTGGGGCCCACGGTGAAAAAAGTGATCAGCCGCAAAAGCCCATAGCCCGCGCGAATGACACGACTGAGCCCCGCCTCGGCGAGGCCCGCCGCTTCGAGATACTCCTTCTGTTCATCTTCGGCCAAAACGGCGATCTCGCTCTCGATCTTGGCCGAGACTATCACGACGGCCGCTCCCTCGCCGGCCGCGCGGTCCTCGACCGCTTTTGAAAAGCTATTGCCGCGACCAGCGGCGGCTTCCTCGACATTGGCCACATAAAGCACCGGCTTCGCCGACAAAAGCCCGAGACTTTTGAAAAGCTTTTGCTGTTCCTCCTTGACCTCGGCAAGCCGCGCCGGTTTTCCCTCGCGCAGAAGCGCGAGACAGCACCCCGCGAGCTCACGAGTCTCCTTGGCCTCCTTGTCGCCTCCCTTGGCTTTCTTTTCCAAAGCGGCGGCGCGTCTTTCCAGGCTTTCCAGATCGGCGAGCATCAATTCGGTCTCAATCGTCTCGATGTCACCCTGCGGCGCGATCTTGCCTTCGACATGGGTAATGTCGCTATCCTCGAAGCAGCGCACGACATGGGCGATTGCATCGCATTCGCGGATATTCGCCAGAAACTGATTGCCGAGCCCTTCGCCCTTCGAGGCGCCACGCACGAGGCCCGCTATATCGACAAAGGTAATCCGGGTTGGAATGATTTCCTTGGAGTCGGCGATTTTCGCGAGTTTTTCGAGCCGTGGGTCGGGCACCGCGACATCGCCGGTATTCGGCTCGATGGTGCAAAAGGGATAATTCGCCGCCTGCGCCGCCGCCGTCTGCGTCAGCGCGTTGAAGAGCGTCGATTTGCCGACGTTGGGCAAACCAACGATGCCGCATTTGAAACCCATGGCGAAGTTTGTCCTATTGCGCCGGTACGCGCTTCAAAAAATCGGGGCTGAATGGATTGACGATCCGCATGCCAGAAATCAATTGGCCGTCCTGCATGTCCTCGGAGATGAAAAGCTTGCAACCCGCCATCAGAGCCGAGGCTGCAATCAGGGCATCCCACCAGGCAAGCCCCGCCTCGTCCTGAACCCCCCAGGCCTTTAGTGTCGTTTGCGCGTCGAGCGGCGCGATACACCACGGCATGAGGTAAGTCAGATAGGACCGCGCCGCCGCCTCGGGAATAAGCCGCCGCCTTTGGATGAGAACCCGGTAGCACTCATTCAGAATTTGCGGGCTCAGGACCAGTGTATGGTTCGCTATCGTCCGCCTCAGCAAATCCGCCGACATTGCGCGTTTCACCGGTTCGGCCGGATCGAGGGCGTAGATCAGAATGTTCGTGTCGATGAAGAGCCGCGCGGTCATAAAGCTCATCCCGCTTGGGCAAACCGGCCGAAAGCCCTGGAAAACCGGGACCGCTCAGGAAAAATTCGAGGCCAGCGATTTGATCCTTTCCGCGCCCCATGCGGGTTTCCAAAAGATCGCTCATAAAACCGGACATGCTCAAGCCCGCCTTGGCGGCCTCAATGCGCAGCCATTCGGCGACCTCCTCGCGCAGCGTGATGGTAACGTTTTTCATAGCACGAATATCGTGTAACACAGGTTCCGTGTCAAGCCTCTAGACAACCGCGAGCCAATCGCGCGCGAGACTGCTCCAGCTGAGATAGGCGTCCAGCACTCCGAAGGCGAAGAGCCCGTAGCCCCAATATTCCAGGCGAAGCCCGAAGAAGTAGCTCAGCTTGCCGGGATGGTCGAGGGTTCTGCCGTAATAGACGCAGGGCGGCCCCCAGAACAAAAACAGCAACACGCTGGCCGATTCTTGGCTCAGATGAAAAGCGGTGCCGGCCCCACCGGCAATGAATGCCGCAATGACAAAAAAGACGGCGACCAAATATCCAAAGCGGGTGAAGAAGATCATTGCTCGAACCCGTGTTTGATATGCGAAACCACATTCCATCATATCGCTGAACGGCGTGCTGCCGCCAGCGTCGATTCAACCGCCCGGCGGTTCCCATGATGGTTCAAGAGCAAATTCGCATGCAAGGACAAGGCGCCACAGGCGGTTTTTGCCTTAAATGGAACGGCTGACCGCAGGGGGAGCATCCTGGCCGAATGACCGGTTCCCGGGAACCCGAAGACGACTATGCGGCAACGGCGGAGGGAACGGCTGCCGATCGCGTTCGTTCCTTGGCGGGCCGCCGACGCATAGGAGCGAACCATGACTGCAAAAGCAACGGCCAAGGCTGACAAAAAACCAAAGCAGGAAACCTCGGGCAAGGACCGGCAAAACCAGCTCGATCGCGAGCTTGTTGATACCTTTCCGGCGAGCGATCCGCTATCCGTCACGCATCCTAGTATCAAATCGGGCGCTCCGGAACGCAAGCCTTCCAGCCGTAAATAACGTCGAAGCGGCACTGTTGCTGTAGCGCGGCTTGCTTGTTTTGAACTTTGGTCTGAAGGATCACATTCCTCGCCCTCATGCCGGGGAGGTCGGTACGCCATTCAATGGTGGTGCGCCTCAAGCTCCTGAGGCCGGGATCGCCGCAAAAGGCCGCCACCAGCGAGCCATTTTCGAGTGCTCTCCTCGGCGCGTTGAATCAGATAACCCGACGCCGAGAAATCATATGGCGACACATCGAGCGGACAGAGCGTCGGCACGATGCAAACGTCGATCTCGTCCGCGAGCTGCTCGATATCGTGGATGAGTCGCCACTCGATCAAAAGGGTGATTGCATGCAAGACCCTGGCGATCGCCCCTTTCGGAAGCTCTTTCAAGGTACAAGCATATCCAGTTGGAAGCACGATGATCCGTGACGCTCCGAGGTCCGCCGCCACCCGAATTGGAGAGTTCCTGGCGATCGCGCCGTCCATCAGCGTCTGGCCGTCGATTCGAACCGGTGGGAAGACGCCCGG
>DASYNQ010000117.1:0-3534 GCA_036008425.1 Methylocella sp.
GCCCGTGAAAGACACCTCAGCTTTCGAATCTTGCCCGAACAAACCGGCAAGGTCGGGCAGGGCGATCACCTTGAGCACCTCCCCGGCGAGATATTGACGGGCCGTATCGTTGAGGCCAGGGGCCCGCGCGGCTAGGAAACCCAGCGCCGCGTCGCGCCGGTGCAGCGCAGCAATGCCCGGCAGGTATTGCAACAGCAGATGCATCAGGCGGCCGCGTCGCGAGGCTTCGCGCCTTGCTTGCGCAGCTCCCGCGCCGTCGAGGCGATGGGCCGGCGCGCGTGCGTGCGAAGGCCTGACGGACGGCATTGCTTTTGTCTCGAATCCGGGGCCGCGCCCGAGCCAGTCCGGAAAGTCGGCGGCCGGCGTGGCGGCGGCCCGGCCGTCCGGCACACCGGCGGCCGGCGCGCCGCTTCCTTCCGAGATAAGGCGCAGAATTTGATCGTCGCCATTCCAAAACGCCGGCACGGCCTGAATTCCGGCGTCGTTGGTGAGAGCGGCCTCGATCATCTTGGCCCAGCAGCCGGGGTCTGGGCCTTTCGCACCATGAAACCCGGCGATATAGAGACGCTCTTCCGCCCGCGTCAAAGCCACATAGAGAAGCCGCCTATATTCCTCCATCGCCGCTTCGCGTGCCCTTTTGCGCGCACCGGCAATCGCCGCGCAATCGAAATCCTTAAACGGCGACCAGGCGATGGTTTCCTCGCCAGGCACAGTCGTGCCAAGCTTAAAAATTTTCGGGTCATGGCGTGGCGACGGCAGCCGGCAAGTATCGGGCAGAAACACGATTTTTGCTTCGAGCCCCTTGGCCGCATGGATGGTCATAACCCGCACCGCGTCCTCGGCCCCCTCCATGTCGCGCTTGATCGAGTACTCCAACCCCGCGAGATCGTTGAGAAAGGCCGCGAGCGAAGGCGCCCGCGCGTCTTCATGAGCGATGGCGAGACGCAAGAGTTCGTCGATCGCATCGCCGGCTTCCGGTCCAAGTCTCGCTTCGATGTCGCGGCGTCCGCCATCCGCGCCGAGAAGGCCCGCGTAGAAATCAAAGGGACCGCCGCCGGCTCGCTCCCGCCAGAGCGCGAGCTTGTTTATGGCGCCGGAATGCCTTGCGTCCGCGGAGGCTTGGAGCGCATCGAAAAGACTTGCCGGCCGGCCCGGCGCGAGCGCCATGAGATCGTTATCGTCGAGCCCGATGAGCGGCGATTTCAGCACGCAGGCGAGCGCGAGATCGTCTTGCGGAAGCAGGCTAGCGCGCCCGGCTGCCATGAGATCCATGACGGACATATGGTGCGTGAGTTCAAGGCGGTCGGCGCCCGCGGTGGGGATTTGGCTCTTTTTCAGCGCCCTAATCATGGCCTCGAAAAAAGGCCCGCGTGTGCGAACGAGGATCAGGATGTCGCCAGGGCGCACCGGCCGCCGTCGCAAGGTTTGGCTATCGTGCACACGTTCATTGGAACCAGGATCGATGAGTTCCGCGATCTTTTGAGCAACCCGCTGGGCAACAAGATTGGCCGGGTCTTTCGCATCGAGAAGATCGAGCGGAAGCGTCCACGCGCGGGGATCTTCACCGGACTGCGCCGCGGCCAGTGGCCAGAGTTCGACAAGACCAGGCAATTGACGCTTCAACGCTTGGTGCGGCATCCAAACGTCATCGACAAGCCCGCATTTGTGATCCCCGTGCTCGAACACCTTGTCGATCGCGGAAAGAACGCCGGGCGCCGAGCGAAAGGACAGGGTGAGCGGTACGTGCGCGAACGGTTGGGCGCCCGCCGTAAACCGGGCTTCGAATTTTCGCCGCATCTTGTCGAACATGTGCGGCGCGGCGCCCTGGAAGGAAAAAATCGATTGCTTTTCGTCGCCGACCGCGAAGAAAGTGCGCGGGCCGGGGCTCTGCCCGCGCCCGGCCGCGAAATCGCTGGTGAGCTCTTCGAGAATTTTCCACTGGGCTTCGCTCGTGTCCTGCGCCTCATCGACAAGAACATGGCCGATTCCCGCATCGAGCTTATAGAGCACCCAACGCGCATCGGAGCGTTCGAGCAAAGCCAAGGTCTTTTCGATGAGGTCGTCGAAATCGAGGATCCCGCGCGCCGCTTTCTCCTCGCCATAGCGCTTGAAGATCGCACTCGCGACCTCGATCAGCGCGCGCGTGCGATCGAGTGTCGCGGCGGCCCTTCGCTCGGCGCGAAGCCCATCGAGACGCACCTGCTCGGCATAAAGCTCGGTTCCAACGTTCGAGTGCTTCTTCAAAAGCCCGTTCGTCAAAAGCCTTTGGGCTTTGCTGCCTTTGCCTTCGTCGATAAAATAAATAGCGAGATAGCAATCGAGACATTCTGCGAGGCACCCGCCGGGGGCTGCCAATCGATAGGCCGCTAGGGCTTTTCGGAAATGGTTTGCGCGGTCCTGGTCCTCCGGCTTGCCACTATCGAAAATCGCCGCGAGGTCATTCCAGCGCGCGGGCGCGATGCCATCCTCGACCATGTCGCGCTCGACATGCGCAATATCGCGGCCTTCGACAAGTCCCAGGGAACGGCGCAAAATCTCTGTGGGCTCCTTTAAAAACGGCGCGCGCAAAATCGCACCCTGCTTCATCGTTTCCTTGATGAGCTCTTCAAAAGCCTCCGGGCCGCATTCATCGGTGATGCGTTGCACCGCGAGGCCGAGCGAGCGTTTGCCGGAATTCGCCTCGGCCAGAGCTTCGTGCTGGGAAATCTGCAACAATTCGGCGCGCCGCAAGTCCTCCGCCACCTCGAACCGTGACGGGACATTGGCTTCGAACGGAAACAAATGCAGCAACCGTTCGCAAAACGCGTGAATCGTCTGGATCTTCAAGCCGCCCGGCGTCTCGACCGTCCGCGCGAAAAGCCTTCGTGCCGCGGTCAATTCCTGGCTGCCTGGTACCGGCGCTCCGGCCGCGACGATCCGCCTTCCAAGTTCCTCGTCGGCAAGCTGCGTCCACAGGGCTAGCGTATCGAACGCGCGCGCGGCCATATTCGCCGCCGCTGCCTTGGTGAAGGTCACGCAAAGGATTCTTGAGGGCGCGACGCCCTGCAGGAGAAGCCGGATGACACGGCTCGCGAGAACATGCGTCTTGCCCGATCCGGCATTGGCCGAAACCCACACCGACTGGTTTGGATTTGAGGCCTGGTGCTGTTTGTCCCGCGTGTCGGCCGGGATGTCCAAGGATGCCATTATATGCCGCCGCCTTCCGGCTCGCCGCCCACCGACCATTCCTTGACACGGGCAAGATGATCGTAAGCGTTGTAGCGCTTCGCGAATTTCGGAAACGGACGTGGCGGATAGGCTGTTGCCGGGTCGCGGAACTGATCGAGGAGCGCAATGAGACCGCGATAATGGTCTTCCGCGACATCTGTGAAATTGGCTTTGCCGAAATTGATTGGCTTTTCCTCGCCGCCGCGCATTCCGCCGAGCTTCAAATACAGTGCCTCGATTGTTTCGACGCTCTCCCCGAGGTTGAAGGCGCCCCGGACGGCCATCGCCGCTTCCAGCGTCAGTTGCGGCGCGAAGCCCACAAAAATT
>DASYNQ010000118.1:0-3171 GCA_036008425.1 Methylocella sp.
GCCAACGCTGCGCAGGAGAAGGTCGAAATTGTGGAACGCGCGATCCGTCGCGTCGAACCCTCGCTTCCCAGGGGCGCCGGGCTTGGCCCCGAGGTCGATTGCCGCGCTCAGCCCGGCGTTGCGGATATCGAGGACATTGGGCAGCCCCTTCAAGCCATGCACGGCATCGGCCCAAACGGGTTCGAGTTGCAGCGCCCGCGCGAATAGATCTTCTCTCGCATAGAGATCGAGCGCGGCGAGACCGGCGGCACAAGCCAAAGGGTGGCCAGAGCAGGTATAGCCGTGCAACAGTTCGACAGCATGCTCCGGGCCTTCCATGAAGGTTTCGTAAATCGGCTGGCGGACGATCACGCCCCCCAGCGGCACCGTGCCCGACGTTACGCCCTTGGCGAAGGTGATCATGTCCGGAAGCACGCCATAGCGCTCGGCCGCGAAGGCATGGCCGAGACGGCCGAAGCCGCAGGTGACTTCGTCGAAAATCAGCAGAATGTCATATTTGTCGCAGATCGATCTTAGCCGTTCGAGATAGCCGGTGGGGGGCGGCAAAACGCCAGTCGAGCCGGCCATGGGCTCGACGATAACCGCGGCAATCGTCGAGGCATCGTGCACGCCGACGATTTTTTCAAGCTCGTCGGCGCGATGCGCGCCCCATTCCGGCTCGCCCTTCGTGAAGGCCTGCTTGGCGCGATCATAGGTCGATGGAAGATGATCGACGCCGGCGAAAAAAGCGCCGAAGAGTTTGCGGTTCGCGCCGATGCCGCCGACTGCCATGCCGCCGAAGCCCGAGCCATGAAAGCCGCGCTCGCGCCCGACCAGCCTCTGGCGGGCGCCTTCACCACGGAGGTTGTGATAAGCGATGGCGATTTTTAGCGCGGTATCCACCGCCTCCGACCCGGAATTGGTAAAGAACACGTGGTCCAAATCGCCTGGCGCCAGCGCCGCGATCCGGCTCGCCAGGCCAAACGCTTTCGGATGCCCAAACTGAAACGGCGGCGGAAAAAGTAGTTCGCCTGCTTGCGCTCTTATGGCCTCGACGATAGAAGCGCGGCAATGTCCGGCGTTGGCGCACCAAACACCCGCGCTGCCGTCGATGATGGCGCGGCCCTCTGGGCTGAAATAATGCATATCCTTGGCATAGGCGAGAAGTCGCGGGCTCTGCTTGAACGCACGGTTGGCGGTAAACGGCATCCAGTAGGCATGAAGATCGTTTCGCAGTAGCGCTTCAGTCGCGGCAGTCAAGGTCGTCATGGGGGGCGCCCGCTAAAAGGTGAGGGAAGCTTCAAAACCGGAGGTCGAATCGCGATGATTTTTGTATATGACGGGTTTGCCGCGCCGCTGGTTTGGCCGCGCGTTAACAATTAAGATTGAAGATAAAACACATTTTGGACACAGTGAATGTGCTGTTTTATACACTTTTCGCCAACAGTGGCTGAGGTGTGGCATTTTTGTCGCGAGCATCGGGAAAAAGATGATTTTTGTGCTCGTGGCGCTCGCGGCTTTCGCGGCAGGCTTCGTCAATGCCGTTGCCGGAGGGGGCTCCTTTCTCACCTTCCCGGCGCTGATCGCCGCCGGATTGCCGCCAATCGACGCCAACGCGTCGAGCACCGTCGCGCTATTCCCGGGCCAGATCGCGACCGGTTACGCCGCGCGCGACGGTCTCGCGACGGCCTCGGCCGACAGCCGCGTCAATGTGCCGGTCCTCGCGGCGATCAGTCTTGTTGGCGGGTTTGCTGGCGGCCTCCTTCTGCTTGTCACCCCGCAATCGATCTTCAGCCGTATCGTGCCTTGGCTTATCCTTTTCGCGACGGCGATCTTCGCGGGCGGGAATTTTTGGCGCCCCGGCACGACCAAGTTCCGGCTGAACCGGCAGGGGATTTTTGCCGCGCAGGGACTGCTCGCCATCTACGGCGGCTATTTCGGCGGCGGCATTGGCATTCTCATGCTTGCCGGGCTGACCCTTTTTGGGCTCCGCGACATTTGGCTTATGAATAGCCTGAAAATTCTGCTCGGCGTACTCATGAACGCGGCGGCGGCCGTCACCTTCATCGCCGCTGGTCTCGTCCATTGGCAGTGGACGATCGTCGTCGCGCTTGCCGCGATTGCCGGGGGTTATGCCGGACTGCATGCGGCGCGGCGGGTGCCGGCACAGATAGTCAAGGGCTTCGTCGTCGCGGTGGGCCTTGTGCTCACCATCTATTTCTTCATGAGACCGGCGTGACGGGGGTGCGTTTCCTCTTGTTGTGAGCGCGTAAGGCGGAAAATACCATGCTGATGATGCGGCAGGTTCATTTCGAAGGCCATGGAGGCCCGGACGTAATAAGGACCGGCGAGGCACCGGTGCCGGAACCGGGGCCCGGCCAGGTCTTGATCGAAGTCGCTGCGGCCGGCGTCAATCGTCCCGATTGCCTGCAGCGCGAAGGTGTCTATCCGCCGCCTTCGGGCGAGAGCGCCATTCCGGGCCTCGAAATCGCGGGCCGGGTGGTCGCGCGTGGGGAAGGCGTGAGCACGCCAAGGGAAGGCGACGACGTTTGCGCTCTCGTCGGCTCCGGCGGCTATGCGGAATACGCGCTTGCCCATGCACTTCTCTGCCTGCCGGTGCCGAAGGCTTTGGGGGTCGTCGCGGCAGCGGGCATCCCGGAAAATTATTTCACCGTGTTCGACAATGTTTTGTCGCGCGGAAAGCTAGCACAGGGTGAAACATTTCTGGTGCATGGCGGATCGAGCGGCATTGGCTCGACCGCGATCCAGTTGGCCAAGCAGATCCGCGCTAGGGTTATAGCCACGGCAGGTTCGAGTGCAAAATGTGCCTTTTGCAAAACGCTCGGCGCCGATTTCGCGATCGATTATAAGACCCAGGATTTTGTCGAGCAGGTGAGGAAGATCGCCGGCAAGCATGGCGTCGATGTCGTGCTCGACATGGTCGGCGGGACTTATCTGCCAAGAAACCTGTCCGTGATGGCGGCTGAAGGCCGTCTTGTTCAAATCGGATTCTTACAATCGGCGACGGTCGAGAATTTCGATTTGCATCCAATCATGCTGCGCCGCCTGACCTTGACCGGCTCCACCTTGCGGGCGCGCAGCGTGCAACAGAAAGCCGAAGTCGCCACGGCCTTGCGCGAAAAAATCTGGCCGCTCTTGGACAAGGGCTTGGTGAAGCCGCTGATCCACGCG
>DASYNQ010000119.1:0-2579 GCA_036008425.1 Methylocella sp.
GGCGGCACGCCGATCATTTGCAAAGAGAACCGCGCCCCGTTCGCGACGGCGGCTTCGCTCGCCACGCCGCGTTCGCCCTTGCGGGTCGAGACCACGAAGATCGAGAGAAAACGAGGCTCCGCGGCAGGCTCGCCCACCCCCGATAGGCCGATCGACGCGCAGCCCGGGACAAGGATCAAGGCGCAGCCCGCGAGAATGAAACAAAGGCGCCTGGCGACATTTGGCCACCGCGCGGGGAGCCGCAGGGAGATGCGAGGCCTGCCATCTCGTGCGATCGCGCTTTGGTTCAAATTATGGGCTCGGATGAACGCATCGAATTTCGCTAAAAACCTATGCCCGTTTCTGGCCGTCAAACATGTCCGGAATGCGGCCAGGCAAGCAAATCGGGCGCCGCCGAGGCAATACGGCGCAGCCGAGAATCCCGTGGTTCGAGCTAACAGCTCAACGGACGAGCTGGCTCGGCGAGATTGCCTGGCTGCTTAATCACTCAGGGCCGTACGTCCGGCGCCTCGGCACGGGCACTCCCAGCCGCCTCCATGACCCGCCGGACATCATCTTCTTCCGCACGCGATGAGAAAGAAAGCAGAGAGGGGCTATCAATTCTCGGCGACGACAAAAGAACCGTCCAAATAATCGAATTTCAGCCGATCGGCGGATTTCAGTTCGTCCGGCAGTCGAATTGCGACCTTAAGCCCTCCCATTGGGACGATGAGTTCATCAGTCAATTTTTTGGGCTCAATCGCGCCAACATCAATGCTCGGCCCTAACTTCGTCACTTTGCCCGTCACTTTGTCCGTGGAAGTCCCTCCGATCGACCAGAGGATGATTGGGACTAGGTTTGCGTTTGGCATGGTTCGCTCCGCAACCTTCATAAAGCGGCGGATATAATCCGCGGCACTTGCCGAAAAGGAAACGTCGATTTTTCTATCGTTGCCCATCATGGAAACCTCGGATCTGAGAGTGATTATCAAAACACTTAATGAGAGGAGATGAATTCTAATTGCCGCACTGCCCCGGCAGGCGCGCGCCCAAGTCACGGCGGCGTAATCCGCCCGCGCTTATCGCGATCCTGCCGTCGCGCGAAAACTCCGTCACGATCTCGCGAAGGATCGCAACCAATGTCCGCGCACGACGATATTGTGAAAAGGCAAGGGAAGGCGCCGGAGCTTGACCCCGCGCTGTCCATGCCCTAGCTCCAACCCATGGACCCGGTCACGACGGCGTTTTGGCTCCCGCTTCTCGAGATTATCTGGATCAATATTCTTCTCTCGGGCGACAATGCCGTGGTCATTGCGCTGGCCTGCCGTTCGCTGCCCGAGGGGCAACGGACGTTGGGCATCATGCTCGGCTCCGGCGTGGCGGTCGCCTTGCGCGTCGTCTTCACCGTTCTTGTTGTTGAATTGCTTGGCCTGCCTTTCGTGAAGATCGCGGGCGGCGTTCTCCTGCTGTGGATCGCGGTCAGGCTCGCAGGCGCGGAAGAACCTCAAAAAGAGGTCCGGCCGGCCAACACACTGTGGTCCGCCATCCGTATCATTGCCGTGGCCGACGCCGTGATGTCGCTCGACAATATGATCGCGGTCGCCGCCGCGGCGAAAGGATCGAAATTGTTGATCCTTCTCGGTCTCGCCCTGTCGATCCCGCTCCTCGTCTTCGGCTCCACGCTCGCGCTCGCGCTGTTCAACCGTTTTCCCGTCCTCGTTTGGGCCGGCGCAGTGTTGCTCGGCTGGATCGCCGGAAACCTCATTGGCGCCGATCCCGATCTTGCCGCCTGGCTGCGTGTGCGCTGGCCCGGCTTCGACACCTGGGACGGACCGGCGGGCGCCGCTTTTGTGGCGGTCATCGCGTGGCTGCGCCGGCGCCATAAAGCCCCGATGCGGCAAACGTAGCGTCGACGGCATGAACGCACTTCAATGCTCACCCCTGCGCGCGACCTTGGCTTCCGCAAACGTCGCCATGCCGTTGTGACAGGCCACCGCTGCCTTGATGATCCCAAATGCCAAGGCGGCGCCGGTGCCTTCGCCGAGCCTAAGCCCAAGATCGAGCAGCGGCTTCTTGCCAAGCCGCCGCAGCACATCCGCATGCCCTCTTTCGGCTGATAAATGGGCCGCCATGCAATGGTCGAGCGCACGGGGATCGAGCGCATGAAGAATGGCGGCGGCCGCACAAACCACATAGCCATCGAGGATCACCGGAATGCGCTCCATGCGTGCCGCGATGATCGCGCCGGCGATCGCCGCGATCTCGCGGCCACCGAGGCGGCGCATCACCTCAAGCGGATCAGGGAGATGCTCCCTGTGCCGCGCGACGGCCGCCTCCACCGCCGCGATTTTCCGCGCTAACCCGCGATCGTCGATTCCCGTGCCGCGCCCAACCCAATCAGCCGCCGCACCGCCGTAAAGCGCATGGTAAATGGCGGCCGCGATCGTCGTATTGCCGATGCCCATTTCGCCGAGGCACAAAAGATCGATCCCGCCGGCGATGGCTTCCATCCCGAAAGCGAACGTCGCGGCGGCCTCCTTTTCGTCCAGGGCCGGGGCCTCGGTGATGTCCTGTGCCGGAATATCGAGCGCCAGATCGAA
>DASYNQ010000120.1:0-4785 GCA_036008425.1 Methylocella sp.
ATGACGCCGGACACCGCCGCCGAGGCACCCACGACCGGCTGCAGATCCGTCATGTGGGTGACGTAGTGCATCGCCGCTCCGGCAATTGCCGCGACCGCGCAAAAAAACAAAAAGCGGGGCGCTCCAAAACGGCGTGCGACGACCGAGCCGAAGGCCGCGAACCAAAGGCAGTTCATCCCCACATGCAGCCAGCCGCCATGCAAAAACGCATAGGTAAGCGGCGTCCACCATTGCGGCTTCCCATCGCCCAGGAAAAAGGCCGCCGCCTGGGCGCGGAACTCGCCGTCGTCCGCGATCGAATTGAAGGCCACGGACACGCGATCTGGAGCGAACGCGAAAGTAAACCGTCCCGGCACAAAGGCGAAGCGCCGAAGAATCTCAAGATAGGATTCGGGCGTGAGGAGTTGAGAGAGGCCTTCGATCGCGGCCAAAAGCGCTACGATCCAAAGGACCACCGGCGGCAGGTTGAAAATTTTCTCTTTGCGACCGCGCATGTTGAGACCTCTTTGGAGAAGGCCGATCCGGCGAAGTTTGGATAGGTGCCGCGTGACCTGTTCCGCCGAATCCTGGAACTGATCGATGGGCTCATGCCAAAGGACGTGGCAGGATGTTAACGGCGGCGGTTGAACCCGATTTACGAGTCTTCCGACAGCAGAAGTGCATCGGGGCTCAATACCGCTCGAGATCACTTGGGAAGACAGGAAAGGCTGCACAACCTCTGGGCCAGCAGAGGAGGAAGCGCCGTACCCCTGTTCTCAAGCGTGTTCAATGAGCTTACCATGCCGTCAAATTCAGGTGGATTTGCCGTCCATCTGGGAAATCTCGGTTAGTGGATCAAATTCTCTCCTTCGTTCTTTCAACGTCGTTTGACCAGGCTAGACTAAAGATGATACTGAAATCTTTATTAAATGCGGGTTTTTGGAGGACAAGGCGGTTGGTGAGAGTGGGGCAGCAAATTGCAACCATTTCCAGTACGCTATCCTGGCAAACGGCGCGAAGGCCAACTGCGTAACAAGCTCTTTGAATTTTGATTTCTTGGGCGATGATATTTGGTCGCGTTTCCACGCAAAAACATAGTCAGATTGATTACCTTTCCACGCAAAGTCATAGTCAGATTGCTGCACGTCATCGTGACTGAATACCTCGGTTCTTCTTGTCCTCACCAGCGCGTACAACGGGGTTGACGATGTCACATTTGCGCGCTCGCCGTCGCGTGGCTCTCTGACCTGATACCAGAATTGCTCGTTCGCCAAATCGGCCAGGAACACCTCCGTTTCCCTATAGCCATTGGCCTCCGAATATAGTGTGAAGAATAACTCTGGAGAGACTTGCCAGAATCCGTGACCGCAAAAATTGTTCGTCGGCAATACGTGTAATATTTGCCCCCCAGCCGAACAGATTTCCGATACATTCCTCAGTGCTTGAGGAATGTTGTAGATGTGCTCGATGCACCCACCGTCAATAACGGTGTCGTACCGATTTCGGACCGCAAGCGGCTTGTTCATGTCGGCAATATGGGTGGCGTGCTCGTAATCAGAATTGTCGAACGATTCCACGACTGTGGCAGCAAAGTGCCCAATCAGCAGCTCTTCGCAATAAGGTCCGTATTTGGTGTATCCCTTCAGATTGAGCGCGCTTTTCAGTTTGTCTATTGGAACGTTAATTTCCTGCCGTCCGATGGTCGCAACGCGTCCAAAGGCCTGTTTTCTCCTCGCGAACTTCAGAAAGTTCAACACGTGGATATCGATTCCCATCGTCAGGATTCTTTCCGTTGGGGTATCTGGTCAAAATACCATTAACCGACATTCCCCAGATAGCCGACGGTTTCAGCCTCATCTTGCTTCCTTTGCGCTCTCCTGACAAGGCGGAGCCCGTGCTCTTGGAAGCGGACCCGTCGGATTTTGAGCGACCGCCCCGTTCTGTGATTTAAGTTAGCATGAATTTCAATCGCCGCCGCAGCATAGCGGCTCTCGAAGGGCTTAAGCCAAAGCACCGCCTCAACCCACATCCTCTACCGCGACCGGGCCGCCGCCGGAAAGCTTTTGGGCCAGCGCCGCTTCCATAAAACCGTCGAGCGCGCCGTCGAGAACCTCGCTGGGCGTGCCCGATGTCGCGCCGGTGCGAAGATCCTTCACCAGCTGATAGGGCTGCAGGACATAGGAGCGGATCTGATGGCCCCAGCCGATATCAGTCTTGGCTGCCTCCGTCGCATTAGCCGACGCCTCCCGCTTTTCCATCTCCTGTTCATAGAGCCGCGCGCGCAGCATGTTCCACGCGGTTGCCCGGTTCTTGTGCTGCGAACGCTCGCCCTGGCAGGCAACCACGATCCCCGATGGAATATGGGTGATGCGCACCGCCGAATCCGTCGTATTGACGTGCTGGCCGCCAGCCCCCGACGAACGATAGGTATCGATGCGGCAATCCGATTCCTGCACGTCGATTTCGATCCTGTCGTCGATCACCGGATAGACCCACACAGAAGCAAAGCTCGTATGGCGGCGGGCGTTCGAATCGAAAGGCGAGATGCGCACCAGGCGATGCACCCCGGATTCGGTTTTGGCCCAGCCATGCGCATTGTGGCCCTTGACGAGCAAGGTGCCGGATTTGAGGCCCGCTTCGTCGCCCGCCGTCTCCTCGATGATCTCGACCTTATATTTGTGCCGCTCGGCCCACCGCGCATACATGCGAAACAGCATGCGCGCCCAATCGCAGCTCTCGGTGCCGCCGGCGCCGGCGTGAACCTCGATATAAGTGTCGTTGGCATCGGCCTCGCCGGACAGCAATGCCTCGATCTGGCGGCGTCCGGCTTCCGCCTTCAGGGCGTTCAGCTGGTCGAGCCCTTCCTTCTCGGAAGCCTCGTCACCTTCCGCCTCGGCGAGCTCGACGAGCGTGATCGCGTCCAGAAGTTCGTTTTCAAAATGATTGAGCGAACCAAGCCTATCCTCGAGCGCGGTGCGCTCGCGCATGATGTTTTGCGCGGCTTCCACGTCGTTCCAAAGGTTTGGGTCCCCGGCCTTGGCGTTCAGCTCGGCAAGGCGGCGGGCCGCGGAATCGACGTCAAAGATGCCTCCTCAGCAATCCCATCGATTGCTTGATTGATTGGACAAGCGCTTCGCCTTCGGCGCGCATTTGGTACTCACTTTGGTTGGAAAATGGTCTGAGACAAAGAGATTACGACAAGATAATAAGATCGGCCATTGATGTAAACACGGGCCATTGTCCTTGCGAAGCTCTTAGCCTTCGCAGGAGAGGTGGCGCTCCACGGAGCGTATAGCCGAGGCGATCGGGGGACAGGACGGTCGGCGGCGTTTTCGTTGTGGCTCGGAGATCTTTAACTAAGAGCGTCAGGCATCAACCGAACAGGAAAAAGGTGTTGCCATGAAAGTCGGATTCATCGGATTGGGGCACATGGGCGCCGGCATGGCGGAAAACCTCCTGAAGGCCGGCCATGATGTGACCGTCTACAACCGGGAACGCACGAAGGTCGAAGCGCTCGTTGCGCAAGGAGCGAAAGCCGCCGCCAGCGTGTCGGACGCCTGCCGCGGCGATGCCGTGCTTACCATGCTGGCAGACGACCGTGCCGTCGAGAGCATCGTGTTCAGTGGCAGTGGCATCATCGACAGCCTGCCCGCGGGCGCGATTCATATTTCCTCGAGCACCATCAGCGTCGTCCTATCGGAGAGGCTTGAGGCGGCCCACGCGAAAGCGGGACAGCTTTTCGTGGCGGCGCCCGTGATCGGCCGCCCAGATGCCGCGGCCGCGGGTCAGCTCTACGTCGTTGCCGCCGGTGCGCCCGATGCGGTCAAAGCTGCGGCATCGCTCTTCGATGCGATCGGGCAGAAAACCTTCGTCGTCTCCGAGACACCGAAGGATGGCAATCTCGTGAAGCTCAGCGGCAACTTCCTGATCGCTTCGGTCATCGAATCGATCGGAGAGGCCATGGCCCTGATTGGAAAAGCCGGCATCGACCGGAGGCAATATCTCGACATCCTGACCTCGACGCTTTTCGATGCCGCCGTCTACAAGACCTATGGTGGGCTGATCGCCGATGGAAAATTCGAACCGGCCGGTTTTGCAGCACCGCTTGGCGCCAAAGACATCCGCCTGACGCTCGCGGCAGCGGAAGATCTCCGCGTGCCCATGCCGCTCGCGAGTCTCTTGCGTGACCGGTTCCTGACATTGCTGGCCCACGGCGGCGACAAGCTCGACTGGTCCGCAATCGGTCAGCTTGCGGCCAAGGACGCTGGCGAGGCGGGAAGCTGAGAGTTACGACGCATGGACTATCGCAAACAGATGATCGTCAAGCCGGGGCAAAAGCTCAGGCTTAAAGATGTCGATCCCGCCTTCAAGGGCCGCCATGAGACACGTGAGGCGGCGGCGCCGGAACTGGAGCGATACCGGCAAAAACTCATGCAACTGCAAGCCTTGTTGTATGCGGAGAAAAAGCATTCCGTTCTGATTGTTCTTCAGGCCTTGGACGCGGGCGGTAAGGACGGCACGATCAAGCATGTTTTCGGTGCGCTCAATCCGCAAGGGGCATCGGTGGCCAGTTTTAAACCGCCAACTCCGATCGAACTTGATCATGATTTTCTCTGGCGGGTCCACCCGCATGCCCCGCCAAAGGGATGGGTGGCGATCTTCAACCGCTCCCACTACGAGGACGTATTGATTGCCAGGGTTCACAAACTGGTGGACAAGCCCACATGGACCGCGCGCTATGACCGCATCCGCAGCTTCGAGTCGGGGCTTAGGGAGAGCGGAACCGCGATTGTAAAATTCTTCCTG
>DASYNQ010000121.1:0-9402 GCA_036008425.1 Methylocella sp.
CGAGGCGGTCGCAAGCTCGCCCGGAAGCGGCATTCGGGTGTGGCCGAATTCGGGAAAGGCGTCGGCGAGCATGACCGAGCCGCCGTTGATCAGGAGTTCGCAATGCATGATCCGCATACCGTCGAGTGCGGGCATGATCGCTTTTTGACGCGCTCCGAAAACCGCGGTGTAGAAGGCGATCGCCGCCATCGCTGGGGAAACGGTCAGATAGGGCGCAACCGGCGGGCGCATGGGTTTCTCCGCGTGAAAAATCGTCGATGTCGCGAGGGTACTTCCCCTGGCCGGATCTTGCGAGTAAGTACTGCCACTCTAATTGGTTTTATTGCAAGAGCCGCTTCCGGCGCCAGGAAACGTTAATGGCCAAGCCTCGCACGCTTTACGATAAAATCTGGGACGACCATGTGGTCGACGCCGAAGCCGATGGCGTGAGTTTGATTTATATCGACCGTCATCTGGTGCATGAGGTAACGAGCCCGCAAGCCTTCGAGGGGTTGCGGCTGACCGGCCGGCGCGTCCGGGCGCCGCGAAAAACCCTCGCGGTGGTCGATCACAATGTTCCGACAACCGATCGCTCGAACGGCATCGACGATCCCGAAAGCCGCATTCAGGTCGAGGAACTTGCCCGGAATGCGCGGGAATTCGGCATCGAATATTTCGACGAGCGCGATCTTCGCCAGGGCATCGTCCATATCATCGGCCCCGAACAGGGCTTTACCTTGCCCGGCGCGACAATCGTTTGCGGCGATAGCCATGCCTCGACGCATGGCGCCTTTGGCGCGCTCGCCCATGGCATCGGCACGTCGGAGGTCGAGCATGTTCTCGCCACCCAGACCTTGATCCAGGCCAAGGCCAAGAACATGCGTGTCACCGTCGACGGCGTGCTCGGCGATGGGGTGAGCGCCAAGGACATTGCGCTCGGGATCATCGGCGAGACCGGCACGGCGGGAGGCACCGGGCATGTCATCGAATATACGGGCGATGCGATCCGCGCGTTGTCGATGGAAGGGCGGATGACCGTCTGCAACATGACGATCGAGGCCGGCGCCCGCGCCGGCATGATTGCGCCCGATGCCAAGACCTTCGCTTATCTAAAAGGCCGGCCTAAGGCGCCGGCGGGCGCGGCTTGGGATGCTGCGATGCGCTACTGGGAAAGTTTGCATTCCGATCCAAATGCCTTGTTCGACAAGGAAGTCCGCCTCGATGCCAGCCAATTGCCGCCGCTGGTCACCTGGGGGACGAGCCCGCAGGATGTCGCTGCGATCACAGGGACCGTGCCGCGCCCGGAAGCAGCCTTGAGCGAAACGAAAAAAGCGTCCCTTGCGCGGGCGTTAAATTACATGGGCTTGAACGGCGGCGAAAAAATCACGGACATTGCGATCGACCGGGTTTTTATCGGCTCCTGCACCAATGGGCGGATCGAGGATTTGCGCGCCGCCGCGAAAATCGTCGCGGGCAAACACATCGCCGGATCGGTCAACGGCATGGTCGTGCCGGGTTCGGGCCTCGTCAAGCAACAGGCGGAAGCCGAGGGTCTCGACGCGATATTTTTGGCCGCGGGGTTCGAGTGGCGGGAGCCCGGCTGCTCGATGTGCCTCGCGATGAATCCCGATAGGCTCGCGCCGGGCGAGCGCTGCGCCTCGACCTCGAACCGCAACTTTGAGGGCCGCCAAGGTTTTCGGGGCCGCACCCATCTCGTCTCGCCCGCGATGGCGGCGGCGGCGGCGATTGCCGGCCACTTTGTCGATATTAGGGAGTGGCATTGAATCGTTCAGCCGGATCTGGCCTGTGGCCTAATTGGGCGGTGCGGCAATTCGAGAGTTTATCCGGGTTGTTGTTCCTCACTAATGTTTTGCGGCGCCAACCGTGAGATCGCGAAGAAGCCTTTCCAGTGCCTTTTGGTAGGCATCGTGATCCTTCCATTTCCGGAAATCGCCGATGTTTCGTTGATCGCGTAACTTGCGTGCCCATGGCTCCGGGGTTGCCATTAGGGCGTCGTCAACACGGACGGGGAACAAGACTGGCTGCTTCCTGTCGCGCTCCTCCGCAAAAGCCTTGTTCACTTCGTCTTCTACCCAATCGCTGGCGATCGAATTGCCGGAAAGAATGAGCAGAAGTTTGTCACAAAGTCTGATGGCCTCATCAACCGTATCCCACGTCTTGGCACCGATCGCTAAATCATGTGGCGCAAACCAGCACCGGACCCCTTTGTTTTGGAGATCGGCGTGAAGACGTTCGGCGAAATCCTGGTTTTTGCTGGAATAGCTGATAAAGCAACTGTACATTTGGATGGGCTGGTTCAGCAGGGATGGCAAATAGTCAATGAACGAATCAGGAAGACCCACGCCACGCAAAAACGCCAGAGGCAAACGGCCGGACCTTTGCAGCGCCTCGGACCCATATGGCGGCAGGTCTCCAGCCCGGTGACGGCCGAAAGATCGACATCGGCAAACACCGTCTCAAATAATTGTGCTTCATGCAAATTCGCCTTGCTGAGGTTGGCCCGGGTGAAATTAGCAAAGTCGAGGAACGCCCCGTTGAGGCGCGCCCCGCTGAAATTCGCCTGGTAGAGGTCCACCCCGCTGAGGTCCGCCCCGAAGAGGTTCGCCCCGCGGAGGCCCGCCCCGAAAAGGTTCGCCTCGCCGAGGTTCGCCCCGCTGAGGTCTATCGCTTTTCGATTCAGCGTCTCGAACGAACGATTCCACTCAACGGCGCCTAGCCGAAGTAACGCGACGAGTTCTTGATCAGCCGTCCGCGCTTTTCCCGTTATTTGCGGGGTGGATTGCGGTGGCTCGGGCTCCCGCGTCACAACTTCGAACGCTCCAGCGAACCTTACACCGGGGATGCCTTCCGGCAACGGGCACCAAAAGATTGATCGATGTTACAAGATCGAAGTGGGCTGCTCGCTAAACATAAGGTTTTTGTTCGACATATTACGTTTTCCAGATGTGCAATGATGGACACGATGAAGCCGACAGTTGACAAGTGACTGTGCGACGCCGCGAAACCACGCCAAAGCGGCTTGCCGTCACCCCGCGCCGCCGAATTTCTTCAGGGCGGCGAAAGGATCATTCTCGCCATAACCGCAGGCGTTGGCCGGAAGCGGGCGCGCGTTGCCACCGGCAAGCCAAAGATCTTGCACCTTGCCGGAATTACCGCCCGAACTTCGCCAGCAAACCTGCGCGCTGCCCGAGGCGGAATCGAAAAACACGGTCATCTGATTGTCGCCGCAATCATGCGCCTTGCAAGACCATGCGGCGAAAAGACCCTTGCCATCGCTGGCCACCGGCCCTTCGGGACCATGCATTTCTTTTAGCGAGATCGCGAAAAAGCGTTTGCCCATGGCCGCGCGCATCGCCGCCTGAACGCCCGGTTGATCCCAGAGCGACTTGCCGCCGGCGATTTTGTCGAAAGGATATTTGTTGGTCCATTGCCCGACCGTCGAGAGATCGGCGGCCATCGCGGCGCCGCAACAAAGACCCGCAAAAATCGCGGCCGGCAGCAAGTTCCTGGCGAACTCCTTCATCTCGTTTCCTCCTGATGCCGCCGCTTTGAAATAAGGTTATGGTTACGGCCTCAATAAACGCATTCCTCGAAGGCCGGCTCGACGCTTCCGGCCCATTGCGTTTTGAACTTCCTTATCAGCCGCTCGGCCTCGCTTCCTTCCGCGAGGACCGCATCGAGGGGATCGAGAAATACGGTTTCGTCAAAACCCCGCGCGTCACGCCGGTTGCGCTTCGCCAATCCTGCGCGGGCGATACGCAGCACTTCAGCCGTGACCTCGCTAAACCGCCGCCCATGGATCGTCGCCGCAAGGCCAAGGCGGGGAACCTCGGCGCGCAATTTTTCCCGCGCCTCGGTGCTCCAGGTTTTCACGATGTCCCAGGCCGCGTCGAGCGAGGAGGGCTCGTAAAGGAGGCCGGTGAAAAGAGCCGGAAGCGCCGGGAGGAACGGCCGGGGTCCAGCGTCGGCCCCGCGCATTTCGAGATAGCGTTTCAGCCGCACTTCCGGAAAAATGGTGGAAAGGTGATTGGCGCAATCGGCGCGCGTCGCCTGCTCGCCTGGAAGCTGCGCGAGCCTGCCTTCCAAAAGATCGCGAAAATCGGCGCCGGCCACGTCGTGATAGATGTCGCCGCGCTTGACGAAATACATTGGCACCGAAAGCGCGTAATCGACGTAGCGCTCGAACGACATCCCTTGCTCGAAAGCAAAAGGCAGCATGCCGGTGCGGGCCGGGTCGGTGTGGCGCCAAACCTCCGAGCGCGCCGAAAGAAAGCCGTTGAGCCTGCCCTCCGTGAACGGCGAATTGGCGAAGAGGGCCGTCGCGACCGGCTGCAAGGCCAGCGAAACGCGAAGCTTTTTGACCATATCGGCTTCGCTCGAAAAATCGAGATTGGTCTGCACGGTGGAGGTGCGAAACATCATCTCGAGGCCGCGCGATCCTACCTTCGGCATATATTTCATCATGATCGCGTAGCGCTGCTTGGGCATCAGCGGTGTTTCGCCGAGCCGCCATTTTGGGCTCATGCCGAGCGACAAAAAGGCTATCCCTAAAGGCGAGGCGACGGCTTCGAGCGCCGAAAAATGGACGTCGAGCTCGGCGTTGGTTTGATGGATGGTATCGAACGGCGCGCCGGAAAGTTCGAATTGACCGCCGGGTTCGAGCGAGATGCCGGCCCCGCTCGTTGCATCGTATAGCCCAATGATATTCGGTCCGTCGTTGACCGGGGCCCAGCCGAGCCTCTTTTGCATTCCCTCGAGAAGAGCGCGGATGCCATCCCGCGCGGGCGGGTGTTCATAGGGCACGGGCGACCGGTCGATCCGATGGAATGGAATTTTCTCATGTTCGGTGCCAATCCGGAATTGCTCCGGCGGCCGCGCACCGCCCGCGATCCAGTTGACCAGTTCATCGCGCGACGTGATTGGCGTGGAATCCGTGACGTCGCGAGCCATTGCCACACTTTACTTTCACTTGCGCCAACATTTGCGGCTTGCCGCAAGACGCGCGGCCAACCGGCCGCGGTTGAGACGGAGGCGGGATACCGGCCGAGCGGCCGCACCTCCGCGCGCCGCTACATAGGCGGGGGCACGTCCAAGCGCAATGCGCCCAAGCGAGGGCGCGCCCCAACAGGACCGGAGGCGGGGGTGCGAGGCTGCCGCTTTTAGGGGCGCTTGCCGCCCATGATCTGGTCGATTTCAGCGTTAATGCCGCGGGCGTTCCCGGCTGCAGTATTTTGGTGAGGGCTTCGAGGCCCGCCTGGATCGAAGCCGCATCGAAACCCGGCGCTTGCGGGCTTCCGCTGGGGGCGGCGGGTCCCGCCGGCGGGCCAGTTCCGGGGGCAGCTCCCGGGCGGCTCGTAAGTGTTCGCAAGATGGACGCCAAAATACCGCCAAGGCCCCCGTGCCCTCCTCCGGCCTGGCCCGGAGCGGCCGAGGGCCGTCGCCTCGGACCCATCGGACTCCCCCCGGCCGCCCAAATTATCGAACGCATGGCCGCCATGGGCATTTCGTATAATCTCGTAAAGATTGAACATGGGCAGTCCTCCAAAGATTGCCGCGCGATGCTTGCCGACGGAACAATGTCCAGCAAGAGACCGTACGATGCTACGAGATCTTGGGACGTTTTGCGAGCCGTCCCGTAACAATATAGGCGGCGATCACGGCCCCGATGCCGAAGAGAGCCGAACCGGCGATCAGGCCAAGATAGGCGCCCTCGGGTCCAATGCGCGCTCCAATGGTCACGAAGGGCAGCGTGCCAAGCGTGGCGCGCCCCCAATTGAAGAGCGTCGAGACAACCGGGAACCCGAGATTGTTGAAGGCGGCGTTGGCGACGAAAATGGCGCCCAGAAAAAACCAGAGCACCCCGCCATAGGCGCAAACGAAAGTTATCAGCCCGGCCGTCTCGCCTTGGGCGTGAAAGAGTTCGACGATCAAAGGCGCCGCCAAACGCAGAAAAACCGACACCACGAGGACGTAGATCGCGGCAAAGACGAAGCAGTCGGTCAGCACTTGGCGCACCCGCGCAATCAGCTTGGCGGCGAGGTTCTGCCCCATGATCGGACCGACCGATCCGGACAAAGCGAAAAGAACGCCGAAGGCCATGGGATTGAGCCGGTCGACGATGGCAAAGGCCGCGACGGCCGCCTCGCCGAAATGCGAAAATATCCGCATCGTGTAGGCGTTGGCAACCGGCGTCGCCAGATTGGTCAGGACGGCCGGAACGGCGATTGCCATCATCGGCGCGAGATCCAATCTCGCCGCCTTTTGGCTGGGCCGCGCGACGAGATCATGTTTGTGAACGGCGCCGTTCAGTCCAACGGCTACGACAACGAACCGTGAAATCAGGGTGACAATGGCCGCGCCGGTGACACCAAGGCCGAGGCCGAAAATAAACACCGGATCGAGAATGGCAGTGACGATGGCTCCCGCGAGCGTCACATACATTGAGCGCCGGGCGTCCCCGGCCGCGCGCAATATGCTCGCGAGCGCCATGCCGAGACCGAGCAGAACCGTCGCGGGGAGCGTGATCGCGAGATAGGTCGAGGCGACATCGAGGGTCATGTCGCGGGCGCCGAAGAGGGTGAGAATCTCGTGCCGGAATGGCCACGCGGCGCAGCTGACCACGGCCGCGATCACAAACACATGAACGAGACCCGATGCCGCAAGCCGCCTTGCGGCGCCTCTATCGCCTGCGCCGAGCGCACGCGAAACAAGGGCGCCGATCGCGATCGAAAGGCCTATGCTGATCGAAACCGAAAAAAACAAAACCTGTGTCGCAAATCCGACGGCGGCGGTGAGCTTCGGATCGCCGAGCCGCGATACCCAAAGAAGCGACAACAGATCGACGGCGAAGATCGCCATGAGCCCAACAGAGCTCGCCGCCGTCATGATGATGACGTGGCGCATGGTCGAGCCCTCGGTGAAGACCGCTCGCGGGATAGGTCCAGGGCTCAACGGGCGGGTTCCTTTTACGCCGGGCTCTCGTTTGTTGGCGCGGCACTCGTCAAATTTTCGGCGCGGTCCAGATGACGATCTCGCGCATGACTTTAGCCAGCGCCGCGTCGAGTGCCGAGGCGACCACCGCCGGATCGCTTGGCGCCGCCGCAACATTGGCGGCAAATATCCGGCCGCCAACGATGCGTCCGCTCGGACCTATGATTTGGGCAGAGATTTCGACGACTGCATCGCCCCGCGCCGCATCGAGTTCGAACCGCCGTATAGTGGTTTGGAGACTGAAATCCGCGAGCATGCCGGGTCGGCCAACCGCGCGCAGAAGATGCGCGTTCTGAAAGCTCTCGATGAGCCGACTCTGAATAAGTGACGGCAGCTTATCGGCCCATTGCGCGCCGGAGAGATAAGCGACGGATAGCGGATTGGTGCGCACGACAATCCGGTCCGAGTCGGCGGGGAGAGTCGCGTCGGGCAAAAGAACGGCGAGCTGGCCGCGGCCGGCACGCGCGGCAAAACCCGCCGCCGGGGTGAGATCGTAGGTGGCCACCGGCGCGGATGAGCAAGCAGCGAGCAATACAAACGGTAATCCGGCGAGCAAGACTGGGAAAAGGCGGCGGCGGCGCGCGAGGCGGAACCGGTCCAAGATCAATGCACGGACAAGGCCAAAATACCCCATCTCAAAATCCATTCCCATGAACGGGGCACAAGACCAGCCCGGCCCCAAAGCCATCGGCGCATGACCGCAGCGAGAATTTTCTTACAACGCATGAGCCTTCGCTTCCGCTAATAGCAGCGAATGCTTGCGTCAAGGTAAGCGCCAGCGTCCGCGCTGCTCGTCGCGCGGCGTTAACGAGCGCCCGAGTATTCGGGAATTTGCGGCGACTTGCCGAACAGGAACTGCTGAGGGTTGTTCTCGAGCGAGCGAACCGCCTGATTCAATTGCTCAAGCGTCTTGCGGCCGTCCACCGCCAAGGCCTCGTACTGGCGCAATCCGCTGCCACTGAAGCGGTTGATGTTGGCGGCGATTTCCTTCATCCGCGAGTCGAGATCGTCGGCGGCCTTCTTGATCGATTTGGCGGCTGCGGCAACGTCACCCTTCACCACATTGTCGGCGTCGCCCGCGAGGGTGTCGAGCTTTGCGGTCAAAGGCCTGATGGATTTGCCGACATCGGCGATGGCACCCATGAAATCCTTGAGGCCGTCCGAATTGGCGGCCAGCGCATCGGAGAATTTTTCGGCATTCTTCACCGAAGCCGTGATGGACGCGGAATTGTCGTCGATCAGACGGTTGGTCTTCGTGAAAAAATCGGACGCCTGGGTCGCGACCCGCCGCGCGGTCTCCACCAAATCCTGGTATTCCGACCGATCGGCGACGATGACGGCCGGTCCTTGGGTGGCAGGGAGCGGCGGCGCATCGAGAGCGCCGCCCGTCAATGCAACCGATGCAACCCCCGTAAAGCCGGTGTATTCCAGCCGCGCCCTGGTGTCGGTGCGCACCGGCACCTTCGCATCGACCTCGATCAGCGCAAAGACGCGGGAAGGGTCTTGCGGCACCAGATCGATCTTGGTGACCGCGCCGACCCGCACGCCGTTGAAGAGAACCACGCCGCCATCCGACAGTCCTGAAATCGAACCCGTAAAAATGATTTTGTAGGTCGTGCGCCCACCGGGCTTTTCAGCTCCCGAAAACCAAAGCACAAATCCGAAGGCCGCGGCGATGACCGCCAAGGTGAAAACGCCCATCAAAGCATAATTCGCACGGGTTTCCATTGCCTGCTTTCCCAGTTCTCGAACACCGCTTCACGTTTGGCGGGGTAGATCCGCCGCTTCATTCTCCGCCGTCACGCCGCGCGCACCAGGGCGCCGCGCAAGCGCGGATTCGACGAGCCGCGCCCTTTTGCCGTGAAAATAGGCGCGCAGCCAAGGATGTTGCGAGGCAAGCATCGTCGAAATCGGCCCGGCGGTGATCACTTTGCCGTCCGCCAAGGCGGCGATCCTGTCGCAGATCGAATAAAGACTGTCGAGGTCATGGGTCACCATAAAGACAGTAAGCCCAAGCGTGCGCTGCAAGGTGGCGATCAACTCGTCGAATTCCGCCGCGGCGATCGGATCGAGACCGGACGTCGGCTCGTCGAGAAACACCAATTCTGGATCGAGCGCCAGAGCCCTGGCCAAGGCGGCCCGCTTGGTCATGCCGCCGGATAATTCGGATGGGTATTTGTTGGCGGCATCGACGTCGAGGCCAGTGAGCTCGATCTTGAGCATCGCGAGTTCTTCCGAAAGACGAGGCGATAGACGCAAATGCTCGCGCATCGGCACCTCGACGTTCTGCTTGACGGTGAGCCCGGAAAACAGCGCGCCTTGCTGAAACATCACGCCGATGCGCCGCTCGATCGCGGCGTATTCGCGCGGCGGGAGGGAATCGACATCGGCGCCGAAAATTTCGATAAGCCC
>DASYNQ010000122.1:0-3857 GCA_036008425.1 Methylocella sp.
CGGGCGCGGGCGGCAAAACCTTGGCGCTTGCCGCGTCGATGCAAAACAAGGGTCAGATCCACGCGACCGACCGCGATGGGGCAAGACTCATGCGGAGCATCGCCAGACTCGAACGCGCCGGGGTGCGTAACGTTCAGTTGCTTGCGCCGCGCGGGAAAAACCATGTGCTCGCTGGTCTCGAAGGGCGCTGCAATCTTGTTTACGTCGATGCGCCATGCACCGGCACGGGCACCTGGCGGCGCAATCCGGACGCCAAATGGCGGATAAGACCGGGCGCGCTGGCGATCCGCATCACGGAGCAGGACCGGGCACTGGAGGAGGCCGCGCGTTTCGTCAAGCCGCGCGGCCGGATTCTTTATGCGACTTGTTCGGTTCTGCGCGAGGAAAACGAAGACAGGCTCGCGGCGTTTCTTGGGTCTCATGCAGATTATAAAAGCGTTCCGGCGCTGGAGCTGACGGAGATGGCGCGGATGCCTGGCCTTGGGCCGTTCGCTTCGCGATTTGGTTTTGGTCTGCGTCTCACTCCGCTGACGAGCGGCACCGATGGCTTCTTCATCGCCATGCTCATGCGTGGCTAGAACACGATCGTTTCAAGCGAGCAGGAAGTTCGATTATTGCGCATGTGCCATGGAGCAGTCTTGCTGGCGCGGTTTGGATACCGGCCGAGGCGCACCGGCTTGGCTTCGTTAGCTTCCAAGAGTGTCAGGATGTCCGAAACATCCCAAAGCCAAGTTGGCAGAGGACTTGCCGGTTGCCGCCGTTTTGGGCAAAGTCAGGGTTTGCGTTCAAGTAGTCGGCATGGGAGACCGCGCGCGTGAATATTTTGCGGCTCATGCTGTTGGGCCTTGCCGTCCTTGCCGGGATAGTTACCGGCGCGGCCCTTCTGCAACAGGCGATCCGCCCGGAAACGCCGTCCGCGCCCTTGATCGCAACGGCGTCTCCGCGCCCGGGCGAGCCGGGGACGTCACCTGATGAAATCAACGCCGTCCGTCGCGCTTTAACCGAAAAGCTCAAAACGGCGCCAGAATTCGCGGCTTTCTTCGACCGCTTGAAAACTGACTTTCCTTCGGAATACGAGTCTTTTCTCGCGGCCTTTGTTCAGCATTCCGCCGCAAGCGGCGTGATTGCAAGCGCCGATCTGCTTCTGGCGGAAGCCGCCCGCTCCTTGCGCCTTTCCCGCGGGATTCTGGCGGCCAAAGCCGGCCGGCAGGCTCTCGAGCATATTTTTGAATTGCATTTCGCAATGTTGCGAGCGCTCGCGGCCAAGGATCCGCACCTATGCGTCAATTTTCTCTATGGCGGCGAGAGCCCCGGCTTTTTTGAATTTTCGGCGCAAAATCGTGATCTTGTCGCCGCCATGGCAATTGCCGGCATCGACGCCATCCATGATGGCGAAATCAAGCGGATCGAGAGGCCGGCACCGACCGGGACGGATTTCGACGCGCTCGAAAAGGCATTGCGCGCTAAAGGTCTCGACACCCCGGAAATCGAAGCGCTTCTCGACGGCAAGGCCGCCGATCCACCCATCGGCGACGCAAAAATGTGCCGTGCCGGTCAGGTCTATCTCGAATCCCTCGCCGCGATGCCAGAGTCCACCCGGTTGCGAATTTACAGTCTAGCTGTCGAACTCATGGCGCGATCGTGATTGCAACCGTCAGTTCATTTGGAACCCGCGGAAGCCTCGCCGTACTGCCGCCGCAAGTTTCGTATGTGCTCGCCAAATTGGGCTGGCCCTGAGTTGGCGGCCCAAGCGGATTTAGGGGGGATGCCGCATGCCGCAGGGACGCAACGCGCGCCGTCGGGAACTCAAAGCCCGCGTCGAACGTGCCGAAAAGACACTTTCCGCGATGCGCAGCTCGGCCGGCGGCCACAGCCACGCGGTCCTGCTTCAGCTCGAACGGGAAATTCAGGCGAGCAAAAAGGATTTGGCATTGCACGACGCCCAATCGGCCGACTCGGGCAGTGCCACCGCGTCTGGAGATTCCGAACTATAACCACGACCCTTCGCGGGTCTGCTTGGGCCGGCTATTGAAAGATTTTCGCGGCGTTTTCGAGGGTCTTCCACACGTCCCAGGCGAGCGGAATTCCAACCGCCGCCCAGGCGATGAACGCGTTGGCGTCGAGACCGCCCCGGCCGATTCCATATGCGCCCTTCGATCCAGGAGTCTTTACGATCCGCGGCGGACTCAAGCCGCGTTCTTCCTTCATGTGCCATCTCGCATGGACCGGCCGGATCAGCGCATTGCAAATGGATCCCACAGCGAGGAGGACAGCGAGAGAATAAGAGATCAGGCCGTAGACTTGATTGTGAGGGACACCTTCGGCCACGCGAGTATCATGCAGGTAGTTGACGATTAACGGCCCCACGATCCCCGCCGCCGACCAGGCGGTGAGCAAGCGACCATGAATCGCGCCGACGTATCGCGCGCCGAAAATATCCGCGAGATAGGCCGGCACGGTAGCAAAACCGCCGCCATACATCGAGGCGATGATGCAAAAGGCGGCCGCGAAGGTCGATGCGATTTCGTAGCAAAATATGCCGAGATAGAAGAAGACAAAATAGACCCTCTTGCGGCCGATCGAATCGGAAAGCGTTGCCCAGAAAAACCTGCCGCCGATGTTGAACAACGAGAATAGTCCGACGAACCCGCCCCCGATCGCGGCGGCCAAAGTCTTTTGCGCGTCGGTAAACTGCGCGAAGCCGACCGAAGGCTCGTGGAAGAGCGCACCGCCGAACGTCTCCTGCAGCATCGGCGACGCGGCGCCAATGATGCCTATTCCCGCGGAAACATTGAGACAAAGAACCGCCCAGACGTGATCATCGCCTTTTGCGCGGCAGGCGGTGTCCAGCCCTCCGGGCTCCATCCGTCGGGCGGCACGCGATAGCCGAAGGCGCCGGCAATCATGTAGACGAAATAGCCGAGCCCAAGGATGACGAAGGTTTGCCACACACCGACCGAAACCGGAGTCTTGAAATGGTTCATGAGCAGATTGGCCAGCGGCGAGCCGATCATCGCGCCGCCGCCAAACCCCATGATCGCCATGCCCGTCGCCATGCCGCGCCGGTCGGGGAACCATTTGACGAGCGTCGATACCGGCGAAATATAGCCAAGGCCAAGCCCTATGCCGCCGATCACACCCGAGCCGATCCAAAGCATCCACAGCTGATGCTTTCTGACTCCAATCGCCGAAATCATCAGGCCGCCGCACCAGCAGAGCGCCGCGTAAACGCCTGCCTTGCGCGGCCCGGCGTGCTCGAGCCAGCCGCCCCAGATCGCGGCCGACGAGCCGAGCACAACGAAAAAAAGTGTGAACATCCAGCCGAGATCGAACTGCGTCCATTCGCAATTCGTCGCCGTCAGCGCGGTGAGCGTGCCGAGGGTCTTGTCCTAGAATGTCGTCGCGGCGCCCGCGCATGCCGGTACCTTGGCGCCGATCGCGGTCCCAACCGAACGTGACAAGGGCAACCAGAAAACGCTGAATCCGTAAGTCATGCCGATGCACAAATGAATGGCGAGCGGGGCGGGGGGCACTAGCCAGCGGTTGAAACCTGCCTTCGCAACAATACTTTCGCGGCTAAGAATTCCGCCGCTCGCGATGGCGGTCGTGTCAATTTAGCCGGCATGTTGGTAGTCATCGCCCCCTCGACGAAAGCAATTCGCGCGCCAATTCCTCCCGGCGACGCCGATTGCCCCGCGCAAAAGTATTTCGAAAAAATGACACGCGAACGACGCTCCATCGCCCTCGATGCGAATCGCGCCAAATGCCCGTGCCAGGTTAACAAAAGTCGCCGTCCACATCGCTCGCCATGTTCATAGTCATTGCTCCCGCGTCGAGCTCGGCGGAGAATGTCCGAT
>DASYNQ010000123.1:0-11814 GCA_036008425.1 Methylocella sp.
CGGACGGAGGCCGCCTCCAAATTGCCGTCCGCCTCGAAAATGTGAAGGCCGGCAGCGTCCGGAGTCTTAACGCAGGTGAGCACGTCCGTATCGCTGTAACGGACACGGGCAGCGGTATGGATGAGGCGACTCTCCGACGAGCCTCCGAACCATTTTTTACCACCAAGGGGTTGGGCAAGGGATTGGGTCTCTCGATGGTCCATGGCCTTGCCGCGCAATCTCAGGGCGCCTTGTGCCTGGCTAGCCAAGTTGGTGTCGGAACAACGGCCGCGCTTTATTTTCCCGTTGGGGAACCCGGCGCAGCGGAGCCCCAGCGTCCGGCGTCGTTGAATATTACTGTCCCTTCGCGGTCATGCCGCGTTCTTCTCGTAGAGGACGATCCTATGGTCGCGGATACCGCGGCGTCCATGCTGCAGTGCCTTGGCCATCAAGTCCTCGTGGCGCCTTCCGGGACAGAGGCGCTTAATATCCTCCAGGGGGATTCAACGATCGACCTCGTGATAACCGACCACGCGATGCCTCATATGACCGGCAGCGAGCTCGCCGATCAAATCGGCGGCATCCGGCCGAACCTGCCAATCATCCTCGCGACTGGTTATGCCAAGCTTCCGCTCCCCGAAGAATCAGGACTGCCACGGCTTTGCAAACCGTATTGCCTAGAGGATTTGGTCTCTCTTATGGATGAGGTATTGAGACGGCAAAACGTGAAGCCACCGTCCTCGGCGGAACTTTTAGAGCCCTCCCTGAAACGATAACTGGCTTCGCCGGGTTCTCTAGGGCCCGCGAAGACGCCTGCTGCATTGTTGCATTGTGGCTGGCCCTCTCCCCGGCTATCCAACAGGCGCAGCCCCTGGTCTGATCGCATGACGCAGTTCGCAGCGGCCAGATCAGGGGCAAGCAAGCCTGGGAGGAAACCAAGCCAGAATTACGAAGCAACATTCAGGCCAATCTCGGCGGCGTGCGCGAAGCAGTAGTGGCGCCGAGTAGCGGCAGACTCCGGTTCCTCTAATGGATATGGCTCTCGCGCCGTGGTGGGGTTTCGTCGATGCGATCAAGATGGCTGTTTCGCTCGGCTAGGTCGGCCAGCGATATCCATGACTGCGCCATCGCAAGCAATTTGGCCTTTTGACGGGAGTCGGAGAGAATCCGGGCCGCCTCGTAGCACTCCGCGGCGTTCTGCCGATAAGTCACGGACTGGTTCATCGGGCGCGATCCCCTATAAAATTTGACACGCCAGGCGCTGAGACGTGACCCGGCTACATAATGGCTATTGGTGAGTGCTTACCCAATTATGAAAACTGGCCACTGTATCCAATTCAAAACCAGCCATGAGCTTACTTTTGAGCTTAGCGTTGCCTTTATGTAACGCTTGGCGCATTTCGCACTATTGCGGAGAGCAGAGTCCTGAGCACAATTTCCGCTTTGGGCGTCAACACCCGTCATCGAGAACTCTGAGCCGAACTTCCCCAAAGGGTCGAAAGCAGAGATTCAAACTCTGAGACATTACCATCGCGGACAAGGTTGACTCCAAGCCAAGTCACGTCAACCACCGATGCGGACTGTCACCGGCTCGCATTTTGCCGTGTCATCGAGAGCACATTCGAGCCCGCCTTTGGCTCGCAAAACCCCGCCCATGCTTCCATGAGCTTGCGCCGCTTTTCCAAGGCGTCGCCGCGCCTGTAGGCCCGCTCGGTCGCATCGCCCGATACGTGCGCCAGAGCCGCCTCGGCAAGCTCACGCGGGAAAGATGTTGTCTCGCCGCACCAATCACGGAAGGCAGAGCGGAAGCCATGAACCGTCACGCCTTCGATCTTCATCCGGTGAAGCACCATTTCCAACGCCCTTGGCGAAAGCAGGTTGCCATGTCGCTGGCCGGGAAAGACAAACGGTCCGGACCGGACCACACAAAGCCTTTCGAGGATCGCCAACACCTTTGTCGAGAGCGGCACGCGATGTTCGCGCCCGCCTTTCATGCGGCTTGCTGGGATCGTCCAAACCTTCTCCTCGACGTCAATTTCAGCCCAGCGCGCGCCAAGCACTTCGCCGGAGCGAGCCGCCGTCAGGATGGCAAATTCCAAGGCCAGCGCCGCCGTTGCTTCCCGCTCGCGCAGCTTGCCGATGAATGCCGGCACGTCATCGAAAGGCATCGCCGCATAATGTCCTCGTGCGAGCTTCGAGCGCCGGGGAAGGATAAGGGCTAGATGGCCGCGCCATGCAGCGGGGTTCTCGCCAGCTCGCCAGCCGTGCGCCTTGGCAAAATCGAGCACCGCTTCGATGCGCCCGCGAAGCCTTGACGCCGTTTCAGGGATGCTTTGCCAAATTGGTTGCAGGACGGAAAGCACGGCTTCCGTGGTCACTCCGTCAACCGGCAGAGCGCGCAAGGGCTTGGCATATTCCTCGAGCGTCATCTTCCATTGTGCCCGGTGCTTTGCGTTGCGCCATTCGGAAGACTTGGCATCAAGCAGCGCGTCGGCACATGCTCCGAAGGTCTTCTTGCCGTCTCGCGCCCGCTGCTCGGCTTCACGCCTTTCGAGCGGGCTCACGCCCTTGGCGAGACCGTCCCGGTATTCCGACGCAAGTTCTCTTGCGCGCGCCAAGCTGACAGCGCTTGCCGAACCAAGTCCGATTTCATGCGTCGTGCCGCCGCGTCGCCACAGGAAGGTCCAACGGCGGCGCCCGGTCTTGTCGATTGCTAAGAACAAGTTGCCGCCGTCCGAATGCCGTCCGGGCCTTGAGAAAGTTGCAGCCGCCCGAGCGGAAAGCTTGTTGATGCACCTCGCCATGTCCGCCTCGCTTCCCGGTCCCTGTTCCGGTCCATGTTTCAGACGCGGATGATAGCGAACAAACCCGGACAAGAAAAGACGAATAAGCGGCTATTCCAAAGCAAATCAAAGGAATGCCAGGACGACCCTGAACGGCTGAAAACGCCAGTGCGTCGGATGACTATTCCGCCGCGGCGCGATGTCGGTCGCGGCGCGCGGCAACCGCATCCGCCAGGGCACCAGCGACCTTGGCAAGATCGGCGGCAACATCCGCGAACCTTTCGCCCCTGCGCACGGCGCGTTCGTCCATGTAGAGGACTCGGCTCACTTCGATTTGCATTGCATGGCAATCGTTTGCCGGATTGCCATAATGTTCGGTTATGAAACCCCCGGCGTAAGGCTTGTTGCGCTGCACGTCATAGCCGCGGCGGCGCAGCTCATATTCGACGGCATCGACAAAATCCGTGGCACAACTCGTTCCATAGCGATCGCCCACGACGAAATCCGGCTTTTGCGGCATTTCGACAAATCCCGCCCACGAAGGCTGGCTGGCGCGCAGAGAGCCCGAGGGCATGGAATGGCAATCGACGAGGACTGCGATTCCAAATTTTTGGCGCGCCCGTTCGACGAGCCCGCGCAGGCACGCGTGATAGGGTTTGTAGAGTCTCTCGATTCTTTCAATCGCTTCTTCGACCGGCACGCGGCGAGTGTAAATCTCTTGTGCCTGGCCGGCTACGCGCGCGATTGTTCCAAGCCCCCCCGCCACACGCAGCGAGCGCGTATTGGCGAAAGCCGGCAGCCGTCCCTCGAACATGCGCGGGTCCAACTCGTAGGGTTCGCGATTGAGATCGAGATAGGCGCGCGGAAACCGGGCCTTGATGAGGGGCGCGCCCAGCGCCGCAACCCCGCCGAACAAAGCATCGACGAAAGCGTCCTCCGAGCGGCGCAGCACCGCTTCGTCGAGCCTCGTGGCCGCGAGAAAACGGCGCGGATAGACATTACCCGAATGGGGCGACGAAAAAACCAAGGGACAAGCAAGGCGCGCCGGTTCCACCACCTCGAACGGCGGATCGAGTTCCGGCTCGTGCGGTTGATTGACCTTCGCCGGTGCGCCCCGCGCGAAAGCCGGGCCGGACAGCTTTGAAGTCATCAAGCCTTCCTCGCCCCGCCGCCCACGTCCGAAACCCATAGACGCGAGCCAATCTGTCAAGGCCATCGCATTCTGTCCAGTTCTGCCGCGAACCGCTAGCCTGATTCGAAAAAATTAATGGATAAAGCAAAATCTGGTAATTTTCACTCGATTTTTACCTGGCCGGCGTTTTGATGGCAAAAGTTGCGAGGACCCCATGAACGAGACGCATATCCCAATCAATCGCAAGATCCTGCTGGCCGAGGACGATCACGACATGCGCCGCTTTCTCGCCAAGGCGCTGCAGAACGCGGGCTACGATGTCGCCTCGTTCGACAACGGCATGTCCGCCTATCACCGACTGCGCGAGGAGCCGTTCGAATTGCTTCTCACCGATATTGTCATGCCGGAGATGGACGGGATCGAGTTGGCCCGTCGGGCGACCGAACTCGACCCCGACATCAAGGTGATGTTCATTACCGGCTTCGCGGCGGTCGCGCTCAACCCGGATAACAACGCCCCGCCGCAGGCCAAAATCCTGTCGAAACCCTTCCATCTGAAGGACCTGGTGAACGAGGTCCAGCGCCTTCTTGCCGCCTGAGCGCCGCTATGCTTGATAGGTTGCCAACATGGCCTTTCCTCGCTACCCCATGATCGAAAACGGTTGCTCGACAGGAAAGTAAACGCCTTGCTCAATAATGAAGCTCGCGCGATGCGGCGACCTTCCGCTTGCCTCGCTTTCTGCCTCATCCTTCCCGCGGCCACCCAAGCCGGCGCCGCCACCTTTTCCGACTGCCTCGCGGGACTTCGCGGCGCGGCCCAAGCGGGCGGCGTCGATGCCGCCACGTTCGACCAAGCGACGCGCGGGCTCACGCCCAACCCCGACGTGCTCGCTCTTGCCGAGGTCCAGCCGGAATTCAAGACGCCGATTTGGGACTATCTCGCCGGCCTCGTTGATGAGGAAAGAGTGAACGATGGCCGCGCGATGATGGCGCGCTGGGGCCAGGCGCTCGCGCTCGCGCAAAGCCGGTTTGGGGTGGACGCGGCGACGCTCACCGCCGTCTGGGGCGTCGAATCCGATTATGGCCGAAGCTTTGGCACGCGCCCGGTGGTGCAATCGCTCGCGACCCTCTCCTGCGGCGGCAGGCGGCAGGCCTATTTCCGGTCCGAGTTCATCGCCGCCCTCAAGATCATTCAGCACGGCGACATCGATCCCGCTCAATTCAACGGGTCCTGGGCGGGGGCGTTCGGCCACACCCAGTTCATGCCCTCGACCTTCTTGCGCGTCGCCGTCGATCTCGATGGCAATGGCCGCAAGGACCTTATCAATTCCGTCCCCGACGCACTTGGCTCGACCGCCGCCTATTTGCGTAAGAGCGGCTGGGCCGCCGGCGGCGAATGGGGGTTCGAGGTGCGCTTGCCGGAGCATTATGCGGGTCCTTCCGGGCGGACCCGCAAGCAACCGATGGCCGCCTGGGCCGCGCGGGGCTTTACACGCATCTATGGCCAGCGGCTTCCGGGTGGCGGGAGCGCGGGCCTCCTTCTGCCCGCTGGCCCCACGGGTCCGGCCTTTCTCGTTACTCGCAATTTCGATGCGATCTATTCCTATAACGCGGCCGAATCCTATGCGCTGGCGATCGCGCTTCTGTCCGACCGGCTGCGCGGGCGGCACGGGCTCGTCGCGGCATGGCCGACGAATGACCCCGGCCTGTCGCGCGCGGACCGGCGTGAGATGCAGACGCTGCTCATGCGGCGCGGCTACGATCTCGACGGCAAGGCCGATGGCGTCGTCGGGACCAAGACGAAACAGGCGATTTCCGATTTTCAATCCCGGTCCGGCTTGTCGCCCAACGGCCGCGCCTCCGCCTCCGTGCTCGCCGCGCTGCGGGGACGGTGAAGTAACCAATCGTACCAGAATGTTTCCAGGTGTGATGAATTGTGGCGCAATTGCCACATCTGTGGCGAATTTTTGTCCTGCCGATTTTAACGGCACTGATCATGGTAAACCATTGCTGCGGCGGGTTTGGCTCATACCCAGCAATTTTAAACCCCGAACAGTTTCGCCATTCCTGTCGCGCCTTCGCTTACCATCTCGCCTTGCCCGCGCCATCCGCTAACTAGCTAGGCTTCCGGTCTTTCACCCCCGCGAAGGGCAAGGGCGGCGATGCTCGACGACGCGCGAGAGGAAACGGTTTCCCAAACCGGCGACGGCGAGCCGGACACGGAAGAGGCCGAGGCCTTGGCCGCCGCGCTCAACCATTCGGCCGAGCGCGTGCAGACGCTGTGGTTCAGCTTTCTTACGTTCATGCTCTATCTGGCGGTGGCGACGGGCACGACCACCCATCGCATGCTCTTCTTGGAAGAGCCGCTCAATCTGCCGGTGCTCAATATCAAATTGCCGCTCTTGGGCTTTTATGTCCTCACGCCGTTAATTTTCGTCGTCTTCCATATTTATATGCTGTTGAACCTCGTGCTGCTCGCCCGCACGGCGAAGGCTTTCGAGGATGCGCTGGGACGCGCGTTTCGGGAAGATGGCGAGGCGCGCGAAAATTTTCGCATGCGCATCGAAAACACCCTTTTCGTGCAGCTCCTGGTCGGCGGCAGGCTGGAGCGCGAAGGGCTCAACGCCAAGTTCTTAGAGGTGATGGCATTCATTACCCTCGCGCTTGGGCCAGCCGTTTTGCTGCTGATGTTCGAGATCATGTTCCTGCCATACCATAGCGAATGGAGGACTTGGCTGCATCGTGGCTTACTTGCGCTCGATCTCGCGCTCGTTTGGACCCTATGGCGGGCGTATCGAAGCGGTTGGGGCGTTCTCTCATGGCCGAAGACGAGTTGGAGGCTTGTGGTGCCGGGCGTCTTGAGCGCGGTGGCGGTGGCTTATGCGGTTATGGTGGCGACGTTTCCGGACGAGCGAATGTATGCGGCGACCTATTGGCTGCATGGATCAGCTACAACTCACTATTGGCTGCATGGATCAGCTACAACTGAAGTGTCATCGCCCCATAGGCCAAACTGGTACGCTTGGATAGTCTGGCCCAACACTTTGGCCCTGCGCGGAGAGGATTTGATCGACGACGCAAAGCTCGCGCATATCATCGAGACTAACGAAACCTCGACCGGCGCGGAGAGGTGGGTCGCCACTTTGTCCCTCGCGAAGCGCGATCTGACGGGCGCGGACTTGAGCGACGCCGATGTTCGTCGTGTTGATTTTTCCGGTGCGATCCTCATTCGCGCCAATCTCACATTTGCATGGGCGAACGAGGCGCACTTCAACCAAGCGCAGCTAAAGGGCGCCTCGCTCGACGGTGGGCAGCTCCAGGACGCCTCGCTCGTCAGCGCGCAGCTCCAGGGCGCCACGCTCGTCACCGCGCGGCTCCAGGGCGCCTCGCTCGCGGCCGCGCAGCTCCAGGGCGCCTTGCTCGGCCACTCGCAGCTCCAGGGCGCCTCGCTCCTGTTCGCGCAGCTCCAGGGCGCCTGGCTCGAAGGCGCGCGGCTCCAGGGCGCCTCGCTCGACGGCGCGCGGCTCCAGGGCGCCTCGCTCGATCACGCGCAACTCCAGGGCGCCTTGCTTGGCAACGCGCAGCTCCAGGGCGCGTCATTTGTGGACGTATGTGCCTGGAGAGCCGATTCTCGACAGGCGCTTTGGCGGGACACATGGGTCGAACGTCCAAAAGCAGACGAGATTCATGAATGCGACTGGACGGCGGCCTCCTTCGCGGGCCTCAAACAGCTCATCGCCAAGGAGGTTCCTGAAGGTGATACGAGGCGTGTTGCGATGGAAAGAATCGAGCAACGCCTCGATCCAACGAAGGCCCTGGAAGGCGAGGACGAGATGGCAAAGATCTGGGCCGCTGGCGAAGGCAAGTTCCCCACACCGGAAGCTTATGCGAAGACCCTCGCCGGGCAATGGCGCGAGCTGGGCTGCGCCGACGAGGGAGCGCCCTACGTGCTGCATGCACTAATTGTTCGATTAAGCATCCCCGCTATTTCGCCCTTTCGTGACCAAAGCGATGAGCCAAAGTCTCTCGCGGCTGCCTTCCTCGACGAGGCGCATTGCGCCGGTGCGCATGGGCTCTCCGAGGCCGACAAGGCAAAACTCAAATGGCTCGCCGCGCCGGCCGCACCGCAAGCGCCAAAACCGTGACGCGAAATTCCGGCGCAATCGATTTTCGCTTTTGCCGCGACGACGGTGACGCCTTTACCAAGGACCCCAACTCCAACCGTAGTCGAAGGGGAAAGGATAAGAATAAAAGTAAGGATAAGGATAAGAATTAGCATAAGGATAAGAATAAGGATAAGCATAAGCAGAAGGGTCGCCCCACCAGGGATAACCATAGCCACGACGGTAATAGCCACGGCCATAATAACCATGACCGTAATAGCCGCGACGGTGATAGTGGACATCGGTTACCTGGTCTGACGCCGCCGTGCTCACCGCGGCTGTCTTCGCCAGAACCGGCATAGCCCGCGACGGGCTAGCCGTGGCGATCGCGACCGCACCAGCAACGAGTGCACCGCCGGCGCCGAGTGCCAGCCGAGGGAGCGCCTTATGTGGTGCGAGTGGGCCCAAGTTTTCGCCTTTTGCCAAAGATAGCCCCGAGGTGCCGAAGCTCGCCGCAGACCTTCTTGACACGGAGCACTGCCCCGGTGCGCGCGGCCTCTCGGAGGCCGAGATCGCTACGATGGTGACGCCTTCACCAACCCCAGCCGAAGCCGAAAGAAAAAGGATAGGAATAAGAATAAGGATAATAATAGGGATAAGCATAAGCATAAGGGTAGCCCCCGTAGGGGTAACCATAGCCACCACCGTAATAGCGACGGCCATAATAGCCACGACGGTAATAGCCGCGACCGTAATAGCGATGACGGTAATAATGGCGACGGTAATAGCGGACATCGGTTACCTGGTTCGACGCCGCTGCTGTTTTCACTGCGGCCGTATCTGACAGACCCGGCATAGCCCACGACGGGCTTGCCGTGGCGATCGCGGCCGCACCAGCAATGAGTACGCCGCCAGCGCCGAGTGCCATCACATTCTTCATCGTCTTGGTGCTCATGGCTCGTCCTTTTCGCTTGCGCGCCATTCGAGGTGCCCGCAGGCCGCTCGACCCCGCGCTAGTCTAAACGTTCGCGCAAATAGCGGAAAGCGCGATTGATTTTGTGCCGCGGCACGAATTCGAGACATCCGGCTGCGTCTGCTCAGGTGGCACATGATAAGGCGGCGGCAGTCGAGCGGTCAATCTTCAGTTGTGCTTTTGCTGTCGCGTAAGCTTTTGAGGCAGGCTTTTGGATCATGCTCAAATCAGATAAATCCGGTCCGGTAGCTCGTCCTTGTCATCGCTTTCGGGCGGGAAATGCTCGGCCAAAACCGCGCCGCATTTCTTGACCGCGATGACAAAACCCTCCACGATCTCCCCGGCGCCCGCGCGCTCCAGAAGCGCATCGATCGCGTCCTGCCACACGGATTGATGAACCTTGGAAGCGATACCATCGTCGGCGACGATGCGGGCGTAATGTTCCGCGAGCGAGACGAAGATCAGGACACCCGCGCGATTCTGCTTGCGGGCCATGCCCCGGATCACGAATTGTTCCATCGCGGCACGATGCGCTTCCGCGCGGCGCGCGCGGCGAGGGACGACGACGCGGCCCAGCGGAGACTCAGAGAGAATTAAAAACACCGCCACGAAAATAACGATCTGCGCCAAAAAAATCTCGTGCACGGAAAGATTGGTCAAGGCGATCAAAACCCAGGGCGCGATCAAAGCGATAAGCGCGGACCAGGCCGTCGCATAACTCATATAGTTGGAAGAAGCCCGCGCGAGCACACAGACGATTTCGCCGGCCGTTGTTGCTTCCGCCGCCTTGATCGCGTCGCCAACCCGGTGCTGGTCTTCCGCCGAGAGCTGGCCTTTATGCGAGAGACGCGCCATCACCAGCTCCCCGAGGCGCCGCCGCCGCCCGACGATCCGCCGCCGCCGGAAAAGCCGCCACCCGACCAATCGCCGCCGGAGCCGCCGCGATATCCTCCGCCCCGGCCGGAACTCATCAGCATGCCAAGCAGGAACGAGAGGAGATTGCCGCGTTGCCTGGGCGGCGTCAGCCAAAAGAAGATGAACACAAAAAGTCCAAGAGCAATCCAGGGACCGAGGGCGTCGAGCGTCGTATCCTGGCGGACGATGCGCAGCTGCGGGCGCTTTTCCCACTCCGAGGAATCCGTCGTCAAGACCGTGACGATGTCGTCGACGCCGCGCTCGATGCCGCCGCCGAAATCCCCCGCCTTGAAGCGTGGCGCTATCGCATTGGTGATGATGATTCTTGATAAGGCGTCGGTCAGGGTGCCTTCGAGTCCATAGCCGACCTCGATCCGCACCTTGTGCTCGTTCGGCGCGACCAGAAGCAGCACGCCATTGTTCTTTTGCTTCTCACCGAGCTTCCAGGCGCGAAACAGCGCGTTCGCGTAAGGCTCGATATCGTCGCCTTCGAGCGATTTGACGGTCGCCACGACAAGTTGAATGCCGGACTTGGTTTCGAGCGAGGCAAGCTTCGCGGTGACCCGATCAGATACGGGCTGCGGAATGATATTGGCGGAATCGACGACGCGCCCGGTCAGCGGCGGAAACGCGAACGCCACCGCCAGGTTGATGAAGGCAAAGGCCGCGAGCAGAGCCGCGAGGCAAAGTCCGGCCAGGCCAGCTTTTTGCACGCGGCCTAAACAGAGGCCGTCGCGCCGCCGAACTCTAGCCAACGGCATCATCCCTGCCGGACGCGTGGACTCAAATTGGGCCGTCAAAATTTCACTTGCGGCGGCGTCTGCGCCGTTTCACTAGCGGCGAACTCGGCCATCGGCTTGTTGCCCCGAAAAAGCGTCGATGCCCAAATGAGGCTCGGGAGCGTCTTCAAGCTGGTATTATAGGCCCGGACCGCCTCGATATAATCGCGCCGCGCGACGGAGATGCGGTTCTCGGTGCCTTCGAGCTGCGACTGCAATGCAAGAAAGTTCTGGTTTGATTTCAAATCGGGATAATTTTCGCTGACCGCGAGGAGACGGCCGAGCGCGCCGGACAATTGCGCCTGGGCGTCCTGGAATTGCTTGAGCTTCTCGGGATCGCTCAATTGCGAGGCGTCGATCTTGACCGAAGTCGCCTTAGCCCGCGCCTCGACAACCGAGGTCAGCACATCCTTTTCCTGCTTGGCATAACCTTGCACGGTCGCGACCAGATTGGGAATGAGGTCGGTCCGCCGTTGATATTGGTTCTGCACGTCGCCCCATTTGGCCTTGGCCTGCTCCTCGAGCGTGGGAATCGTATTGTAGCCGCAGCCTGAAACGCTGACGCCCAGGAGGGCGAGAACGAAAAAAGCGCGCACGCGGAGCAATATCCTGGCCGCGCGAGACGATTCGACCAAATTAAGGGCAGGATTTACGAACAAATACATGATGGCACCTCCAGCTTTGGCGAAGCTAACCGGTTCGCGCGTGTGAAGCAATGGCGCGAGGAATGCCGCGCACTTGCATCCGCCAGGAGGGTTGCTGGCAAGTTCGACCTTTGAATGCGGCTTTGCCGCCTTTGCCGCCGGATTGATTTGGACGGATTATTTGCTTGAGGCCGCCGGATCAAAACTTAGAATTTGTATGACTGAACCGGGAGGGCCTCTGCCAATTTTCGAATGTTGAGGGCTTGGAAACCCCGCGCCCGGCGGCGCGCCGGCGACTCGGCAAAGCCAACTGACCAAAGCCTTCACTCCGCTGGCGCCGTCTCGCGGGGTTTGAGCGCGGCCTCGCCGGTTTCGAATTGAAGCTTCGCCAAGCGGGCGTAAAGGCCATCCTCGGCGACAAGGGTCTTATGGGTGCCTTCCTCGATCAACCGGCCGTTGTCGAGAACAAGAATCCGGTCGGCCCGGAGGACTGTTGCGAGGCGATGC
>DASYNQ010000124.1:0-8009 GCA_036008425.1 Methylocella sp.
CCGAGCCGAAGCCTCCGGCTGGCGTGCCGTTTTCGTTCAACAATGCGAACCAGCCGCAGACGCTCAACCCGGCTAAGCGGCCGCCGGCCATCTCGCCGGCTAACCCGCCGGTGACCGATCCTCCGCCCATGCAGGTGGTGCGCAAGCAGGCGATCAAGCCGCAGACCATGGCCATGAACGCGGCATATTGGAACCTCTCGCAGATCAAGGGTACGGTCTGGCAGAACTACATGCTTGTGATGACCCAGTGGCCGACCGAGATCGCGCCGGAAAGCCCGAGCAACGACGGCGTTCCGTTCCCGCCCGGCGGCTCCGCGCTCGGCAACACCACGATGGAAACCTATTTCCAGTTTGACGGCGGAAGCTGCATGGATTGCCACGGCATCGTTTCCAACCGGAATGGACGGGACTTCGTCATGTTTGTTACCATGGACGCGTTCCGGCCGAAGGTCCCGGCGCCGGGCGATCTGTTCGCCGCCAAGATCACCGGTGAGCAAGCCCTCCAGACGGGAAACGCACTAAGCGCCGATCCGATGGTGAAGTCGCTTACCGAATTCTTTGATGCGTCGAAAGGGAAGTGAACAGCCGCACCGTTCCGTTTCCTTGATTTGATCCCGGGGAGAACCTGCATGACCGTCAGCTACGCGACCAATATCCGTCCGCTGTTCACGCAAACCGACATTGATCACATGGCGTTCTTCTGCGACCTCGCGGCCTATGCAGATGTTAAAACCAATGCTCAGGATATTCTTGGCCGGCTCAAGGGCATCGGTGGGCGGACGATGCCGCCGCCGCCGGCCCGGCCGTGGTCAGCGGGAAACATTGCCCTGTTCCAGCAATGGATTGACGACGGCTGTCAGCCTTAACTCGCGCTCGTTAGACGCCGCTCGCCAGCACGATTGCGCGAGCGGACCTGGGATTGCTCGCCATCTGCGTGAGCGCCGTGAAATTGGCGGATGGGCGATCCTCGCGGATCTTTCCTGCGGATACACTCCCGAAGATCATGAGTCTTCTCCCGCGATGACGTGAAAAAAACTTCCCGACACTTTGCCGCGCCGGCTTCCTTCCGCTTGCTCGGCCCCTCCATGCGCATCCCGGACGAAGGCGAAAGGTTTGTCGCGCGAAGAGCCCCCTTCGATCGTGGCACAATGAAACTCATGCCCGCGCAACAGAGCGCCTTTCGCGCCCAAGGGATGAGCCTCGGCGAGACGCGCTTGCCGGTAGCCGAGATGCAGCTTGCGTTTCGCAAAACTGAACGACGCGCAAAGAAGGCCCGCCATGGGATGGGCATGGCCGGCTTGAGCGGTCAGGCTTTGCCCCAAGACCATATAGCCGCCGCATTCGCCATGCACAGGCCGCGTTTCCGCGAACCGGCGCAAGTGGTCGAGAAAGCGTTTCGCTGCCGCGATCGGTCCCGCGTGAAGTTCGGGATAGCCGCCGGGCAGCCAGCAAAGATCGCAGTGGTCAGGCGGCGGCTCGTCGGCGAGCGGCGAAAAGAACGCGATTTCCGCGCCCGCCTTTCGCCAGCCCGCCAGAATATGCGGATAGAGAAACGAGAACGCTTCGTCCCTGGCGATCGCGATGCGCTGCGCTGGAGGAGGCAAGGCGGGCGATCCGCCGCAAGCCAACGCAGCAGTGCCGCGGGCACAAGAAAAAATTGCGCCGGTATCGACATGTTCCCCGATAAACCCCGCGATCCGGTCCAAAGCCGCATCTAGACCGGCGGTTTCGGCCGCCTGCACGAGGCCCAGATGGCGTTCCGGCAGGTTGATCTTTTCGTCGCGTGGCAAGGCCCCCAGAACCGGGATTCCGAGCGTCTCGATGGCTTCGCTCGCGAGGCGGCGATGACGCGAACTAGCCACCCGGTTCAAGACCACCCCGGCGATTTTTATGCGCGGGTCGAAGCTGGCGCAGCCGTTGACGATCGCCGCCGCTGTCTGCGATTGCCCGCTGGCGTCGAGCACGAGCAGAATTGGCCACCCGAGCGCCGCCGCGACGTCGGCGGACGAACCGGTCCGGCCAGGCTCTCCCGCCACGCCATCGAAAAGCCCCATAACGCCTTCGCAGAGGACAAGGACGCAAGCCTCGCCAGCGGCAACTGCCAGAGCACCTAGAAGAGTGGGACGCATCGCCCAACTGTCCAGATTGAAGCTTGGTTTGCCCGTCGCGGCGGCATGAAAGGCCGGGTCGATATAATCCGGCCCGCATTTGGCGCCGGCCACAGTGAGACCCGCGTTCCGGTAAAAGCGCATGAGCCCAAGGGTCAGCATGGTCTTGCCGCTGCCCGAGCTCGGCGCGGCGATGACGAGGCCGCGTGCTAGAATATTGCCGTCATGGCCGGCGAGTTTCACGAGAAGGCGTTTCCTTTGCAATGAGCGACCCCGAGGAGCCCCCGTCCCGGAAGGCGAATTTGCGCAAGGGCTGGACGACCGGCGCCTGCGCCGCCGCCGCCACGCGGGCGGCCTATGGGGCGCTGCTTGCCGGCCATTTTCCCGGGACCGTCGCGATAACCTTGCCGGGCGGCGCGCGGCCGTCTTTTGCGTTGGCATTGGAAGAGCTTGGCGAGGGCTTTGCGCGCGCAGGAATTATCAAGGACGCGGGCGACGATCCCGACGTGACGCATGGCGTGCTGGTGATCGCGCGCGTGTCCCACGGGCCGCCCGGATCGGGCGTGGTGTTTCGCGCCGGAGAGGGAGTAGGCACAGTTACACGCGCGGGCCTGCCGCTGCCGCCAGGAGAACCGGCGATCAATCCGGCGCCCCGCCGGATGATCAAAGCCGCGATACGCGAGGTGGCGTGCATGTACGGTCTTGCCGGCGACGCGACCGTCGAACTCTCGATTCCAGGCGGCGAGAAAATCGCCGAGCGAACACTCAACGGGCGGCTCGGTATCGTTGGCGGCCTCTCGATCCTGGGCACGACAGGGATTGTCGTGCCCTATTCCTGCGCGGCATGGATCGACACGATTCATCGCGGGATCGATGTCGCCCGCGCGGCCGGGATTTCCCATATCGCCGGCTCGACCGGCTCGACTTCGGAAGCGGCGATAAAGGCGCTGCACGGATTGCCGGACGTTGCGCTGATCGAGATGGGCGATTTCGTGGGCGCCATGCTGAAATATCTGCGCGCGCACGAGGTCGCCAAAGTGACGATCGCGGGCGGCTTCGCCAAAATGACAAAGCTCGGCCAAGGCCTTCTCGATCTCCACTCGGGCCGTGGCGAAGTCGATTTTTCCTGGCTCGCGGCGCGCTGCGCGGAAGCCGGCGCCAGCGACGGTCTCATCGCGCGGGCGCAAACCGCGAATAGCGCCAAGGAAGTTTTGGACCTCGCCATCGCGGAAGACTTCGACATCACTGCACTGGTCGCGGACGCCGCGTGGCGCGGGGCGGCGAAGGTTCTGCGCGACAGCGGCATCGCGCTTGAGATCGCGGTTTTCGACCGCGATGGCCATCTTCTCGCCCGAACGCCGTTCCTTCCGGTTCATTGAGGTTTGCCCCGAAAACGGCGCTGGTAGTCTTTGTCATAGAGCGCGCTCGCGCGAAAATCGCCGCGCGCCAAAACTTGTCCCACGAGGATCAGCGCGGTGCGCTCCAATGGCGTCTCCGCGACCATTCCGGCGATGGTCGCGAGCGTCCCCCGGAGAATCGTTTGATCCGGCCAAGATGCGCGAAACACGATCGCCACCGGGCAATCAGCGCCATAGTGCGGCATCAATTCGGTTGCGATCCGCTCGATTGCCTGGATCGAGAGATGAATGGCGAGCGTCGTCCGCGTGGTGGCGAAAGTTGTGAGCTGTTCATGCTCGGGCATCGCGGAGGCGCGGCCCTGGGTGCGCGTCAGAACCAGGGATTGCGCGACTTCCGGCAGGGTGAGCTCGACTCCCAAGGCGGCGGCGGCGGCGGCAAAAGCCGGAACGCCCGGCGTGATCGTGTAGGGAATGGAGAGCTCATCGACCGCGCGGATTTGTTCGCCTAACGCGCTCCAGATCGAAAGGTCGCCCGAGTGCAGGCGCGCGACATCCTCTTTCTCGCGATGCGCGCGCAAAAATTCGGCGGTGATTTCATCGAGGCTCATCGGTGCCGTATCGATGATGCGGGCGCTCTTGGGACAATGTGCGAGGAGCGCCCGGGGCACGAGAGATCCGGCGAAGAGGCACACGGGCGAACGGGCGATCAGGTCGCGCCCGCGCAAGGTGATGAGATCGGGAGCGCCAGGCCCCGCGCCGATGAAGTGAACGGTCATGGCTCTTTCTTGCCGGCGATCGCGCAGCTCGCGCCCCCCTCGCTCATGCGCGCGACGAGCAGAACGGACGAAGGCCCCGCGCCGGCAAGCGCGGCGGCCTCGGCGATGGAAGGAAGTCCAAACATCGCCATCACTCTTGGCGAGTTCGTGGCGGCGCGTAAAGAGGCTTGCCGCAAAACTTGCGCGTCGAGAAAGACGAGCGGCAGGCCAAGCGCGTTTGACGCACTGGCGAGGCCCGCCTCGCTTATCTTGGCCTCGTGCGTGAAAAGGGCCGCTGGCGCACCCGCGCTGGACGCCGCCGTGATGGCGCGCTCGACGAGCGCGACGATTACTTCGCCGGAGCAGCCTCTTTTGCAGCCTATACCGACCGCCACGGTGGTTTTGCTTCCGTGATGGAAGAGATCCAGCTTTTTGCCGCCGCGCATGTCCATTAGGGAACTCCACGACCTGGGCGCGGCACCCTGCCGCCGCTGCGATCCCCTACCTCGTGGTGGCCGACCCCAAGCCGTGCACGACGCCTCGCACCCCTCGCTGTGATCCTCAATAAGTTTTGTAGGGCAGAAACTTGCCTGACATGACGACTTTGACGCGGTCGCCTTTGGGGTCCGCCTTTGGACCTTGGCTGCGCAGATCATGCGCGTCACTTCACAGCGATCGGTGATCATGGAAAAACTCCGTGGATTGAAGGTCCCCAAGATGGCAGGGTGTTGCGGTGATCCTACAAGGCGCATCGCGGTGTCCAAAGCGTCTTGATCAGCCAGAAGCCGTGCGTAACGCCTTGCGCGCGGCGCCGGCCGGCGCATGATTTGGCGTTGCGCTGGCACCGTCGGATGGTCAGAGCGTTGGGGCGTGTGTGACGTTCCATGACCTTCCTGCGAAGAACCGCGGAACGCTGGTGCTGGGAGAGAGGACTGAACTCTCGGCCTCTCCTTTACCAAGGGCACAAGTGGCGGCACTAAGCAATTTATTTTCCTTAAGCTTCTTGCTTTCGCCCTTCCGGCTTCCCGGGTATTTCACCAAACGAAGGCAACGCATTCATACCCTCTCGGTAGTTATCCGTGTTGGCGTGCGCATAGCGTGTGACCATGGCAAGCGTCCTCCAGCCGCCCAGGTTTTGCGGCGCAATGAGGTCATGGTGCTTGGCGAAGTGCCAGGTCGCCCAGGTGTGGCGACAGTCATGCACGTGGAAATCCACAATCCCCGCACGCCTCACGGCGCCCTGAAAAGCCGTACCGATCTTGCTCCCAGCCGATACATCAGAGGCGCCGCATGGCCGAGCATAAAGTTTGCCATCAGGTCGCCGGAACACTTCACCATCGCGATGCGACAGATTCGCCAGTGTAGCCATGAGGTCCCGATGCAGCGGCACGCCGCGCGCCCGGCCATTCTTTGTTTTGGGAAAAGAGACATGTCCGCGCGCCAAATCGACGCATCGCCAATCGAGCCAAAGCACCTCGCCGATGCGAGCGCCAGTGTAAAGGAGAAACATCACGAGGGGGCAGAGATGCGGCGAGCAAGCGGCAATGAGCCTCTGGGCCCCGTCTTCCGTGAGCCAGCGGATACGCCCCGGTGGCGCCTTCAAGCGGCGCACGTCGCGTGCTACCCCAGCGAATTTGAGAATGGCCGATACCGGCGTGTAGACTTGCCGGTTACGTGTTCCTGCCGAGCCGTTTGGGTAGAGCGCCGAGGCGGCGCGGTCGATGGCTTGCTGATCAATTTGGTCCACAGATATGTCGCCGAAATGAAGCAACAGCGGCGCGATGAATCGCCGCTCGCCCCCGGCTTCCATGTATCTCAGCGCGGCGGCGGCGAATTCTTCCGAGGTCCGGACGGGACCACGCGTTTGCCGCTCGAAGATTTCGTTTTGGAGTCTGGCCAGGAGCGCTTCGGCTTGCCGTCGGTCGCCAGTTCCAAGGCGTTGGTCAACGGCGACTTTGAGAAACGTTCCCCGCGCATAGAAGTTGGGGGAGCGCCGCCGTTTCGTGAGTTTGAGCATCTGCCGCCTCCTTCGGTCATTAGTCCGAGAATTTCAGCCTCGGTGAACCATCGCGTACCATCAAGCGTGCGCCCCAAGTTTCTCGAGCGCGCACGTTCCCTGATCGTGCGTAAGGTTACGTTAAACCGCGCAGCTACGCTGATATCGGCGTGCATATTAGGGAGAATGTCCACGGTCTGGCAGACCTTGGGCGGCCTCACAGTCGAGAAATCCAAAGCCGCTAGATCGCGCAACATCTCGCTCGTCGTGACGAGCGGGAACAGCGTCTCTACAAGGGCGTCGATATCATCTGTCATTTGGTCATGCTTTCTTTACCCACTTCAATGGCGCACTCAAATCCAAAAGCCGGCCAGGATGCTCGATAGAAATCGGCGCAGCCCGCGGAAGCGCTATTGGCTTGCTTCCGGCGTGATGGGCTGGCGCGCTGGCTACGAGAACGAAATGTAGTGGCATATCTAAATCTCGTCCAATTTTTACATCAATTTTCTAATTTTACCTGGACAGAGTCAAAGTCCCCCCGGCTTGCGTCCAACGCGAGCTTGTTGCGCGTACCAGTCCACAGGATAAGGGACGGCTAGGACTCCCATTCTCATGAAGCTAACCTCAATGCGGGTTTCCCACGCCGCCGAGCCGCCGGCCCAATATCTGAAAGATCGCTTCAACTTTGGGTCGGACAAGACCCCCTCTGTTGGCGGTCTGGAATTTCGACGCCTCGGCGCGGGATCGGAAACCCTAGTGATTTACGAAAGTGCTTTACGCTTGGGCGTCGGCTTAAATTGGCCCGTTACGATCCACGGCTGACGGACCGCGCTGCGCTCTGCGCCCAGCGGCGATGGATGAGGTCAAAGATATTCGCGACAATGCCCCGGCAATGCAAGAGTATGCGCGTCAAGCCAATGACGGGCGGCTCGTCGAAATGGCGACCGAAATCCCCCGACAAGGCCCTAAACACCCCCTTCTGGGCCTCGGGCAGGGGGGCGCGATACGTCCCTCCGCTCGACAACACGATTTCAGCGGCGGCCGACCGCGTTGCCAAACGCATAAGCCTTTTCTTGGGCGACGAAAAAAAATTGCTGACACCCTCTTGTTAAGATGACAAACGCCCGCGATGTAATTGCCATCCGGGTAGCCCCCGAACTAAGGTCTGCCATTCTTGGGCAGCGGTTCGACTGATCGGGGCGAACAAGCCGGTTCTCGCAACTCCCCCTTCTAATCGAAAAGTGCGCAATACCGCGCACTAATCGAGTTCGATGCGAGTTGCTCGATGGATTCGGTATCTCCTCAATTCATAGGTCGCAAGGATGCTGGCCGATATCTCAAAAAGAGATTCGGGTTACAGACTTTCTTTCTTTCCAACGTAGTTCGCTCACGTCGCGGAACCGTGTCCAACGAAGCAGATCAGTTTGTCCGATGGGCCGTGATCACCCTAGTCGAACGATGAAATCGATGGAGCGTGCGCATGTCGAAATGATCGAAGTGCGCGTGGGAAAGAAGCACGATATCGATCTTGGGGAGGTCGCGAACGGTCAGAGCGGGCCCCGTCAAGCGTTTTGGTCCGACCGTAAGACCGGGCAACCGGATTCCGATCCGCGGAAACAGAACTGGATCCGTGAAAATCTTTATCCCGAAAAAATTGATCAACACCGTCGCGTGCCCGAGCCATGCCGCGGTTATCCGGTTATCGCTCCACTCCGCCGGATTTGGCCGAGCAAAAGCTGGAGCGATTGGACGCCATCTTTCGCCAATCCATTCATGCCAGAGGTAACCGAAC
>DASYNQ010000125.1:0-5997 GCA_036008425.1 Methylocella sp.
CGTCATCAATCAAACCGAGGCCTTGGTCGCAATCGACGTCAACTCCGGCCGCTCCACCCGCGAACATAATATCGAGGATACCGCGCTTCGCACCAATCTCGAAGCCGCCGACGAGATCAGCCGCCAATTGCGTCTGCGCGACCTTGCCGGTCTCATCGTCATCGATTTCATCGACATGGAGGAGAATCGCAACAATCGCGCCGTCGAACGCCGCCTGAAGGATGCCCTCAAAAACGACCGGGCCCGTATCCAAATCGGCCGGCTGTCGCATTTCGGTCTTCTGGAGATGTCGCGCCAGCGCATGCGCACCGGGGTCATGGAGGGCTCGACGGTCGTCTGTCCGCATTGCGCGGGCGCGGGGATGATTCGCTCGACGGCGTCGATCGCCCTGCATGTCCTGCGCGTTCTGGAAGATGCCCTGATTAAGAATTCGAGTTATGACCTCATCGTCAACACAAGGACGGCCGTCGCGCTTTATATCCTCAATCAGAAACGCGCCCATTTGCGCGATTTGGAAAAGCGGTTTGGCGCATCGTTGACGATCGCTGCGGACGACGGTGTGACCGGGACGAATTATTATACGCTGGAACGCGGCGAGCCCGCGGCGGGGGCGAAAGAGATTCCCGCTTTTGCGCCGGAAGAAGCGCCGCGCGCGGCGATGGCCGATAGTTTGTTCGATGAACCGGCCGATACCGAGGAGGGGCCGCCCAAGGCCGGTCCGGTGGAAGAGACGCGGGATGGCGGCGTCGAACCCAGCGATAGCGATAGCGAAAACGAGGCCGATGGCACGCAAAGGCGCAGACGCAGACGCAGACGTGGCCGTGGCGGCGACCGCGAAGGCTCCGGAATAGCCGCAAACGCGCCACAGCCGCCGGACGATGCCTTGGAAGCCATGGCCCAGATCGGTGGAGTGCGGCGAAGCGTGGCTCTTGAAAGCGAAGCCGAAACCGGACGGGCGCCTTTCCCCGGCAACGATGAAACCGAAGCAAGTCATCGCGACGGGCGCCGGCGTTCGCGCCGTGGCGGGCGCGCTCCCCGCGAAACTTCCGGAAACCTCGCTGCCGGGCCCGCCGATGCCGCCCAGCGCGAATTCAAGCCCGAACCCGACACCTTGGGCGGCGGTATGGGTGAAGACGGCGCCGGAAGGGCGCGGCGAGGTCGCCGGGCGCCGCGCGCGTCCCGCGCTGGCCGGGGCCGCGAGGCTGCCGTCGCGCCAAACGCCGCATCGGCTTTCGCCACGGATGACCGGCAGGTTCAAGCGCAGGCGGTTGCGCCACAAGGAGATGATGTCGAGGCTTCGCGTGCGAGCGGGAAAGCCGATGCGCGAGAGGCGCCCCAATCCGCGCCATCGGACGTGGATACCGCGCCGGGACGGGACGAAATTCCGTCGCGATTGGAGGAGTCCTCGCGGATGGATGCGGTCGATCCGGCCCGCCCAAAACGCTCCGGCTGGTGGCAACGGGCGCGAGCAAGCTGATCCGGGTAAAAAGCGATTCCAAAAGTTGCAGACTCTTTGGGGTCAGCTGAACAAACAAATCGAGAGAGACCATGAGCAAATTAAGTTGATGCGATCATGGTCTCGAGCATGAACGCTAAATCAGTACCAACGGCAATGACCCTTGACTCAATGGTCGTTCCGAACCGCCGCCGGCATGATTATCGGCGACGCTCCGTGGAGCGACCGTAGCCCTAACATGATCGAAATTTCGACGACTAAATTGCATGCCGGCGCCGAAGCGCTTCGCCACCGGCAAAAAATGGAAAAGCGCAAGGCCGCGCAGGACGCCGAGGTGGCTTCCAAGACGATAACCCAAAAAGGCCTCCTCATAGTCCATACAGGAAAAGGTAAGGGCAAATCGACGGCGGCTTTCGGGCTTTTGCTGCGCGCGCTCGGCCATGAGTGGCCTTGCGGCGTCGTGCAATTCGTCAAGGGCGCCTGGGACACCGGCGAACGCCGGGCGCTCGCCCGTTTCTCGGATTTACTCGCTTGGCACACGATGGGCGAGGGCTTTACCTGGGAGACGCAGGACCGCGCGAGGGACATGGCGGCGGCGGCGGCGGCTTGGGCAAGGGCGCGGGAACTCATCGCCAATCCAAAACTAAAACTTCTCGTCCTCGACGAATTGAATATCGCCTTGCGTTACGATTATCTCCCCGAAGCCGAGGTCGTCGCTACTCTGCGGGCTCGCAGGCCCGATCTCCATATTGTCGTCACCGGCCGCAATGCGAAGCCCGAAATGCTGGACGCCGCCGATCTCGTGACCGAGATGAGCCTTGTGAAGCATCACTTCGCGGCGGGTGTGAAGGCGCAAGAGGGAATAGAATTCTGAGCGTTACATCGCTTCCCGATCACACGGAACCTGTGATCGAAAAGGAATCGTTTAATCTCGATAAGTTGGAGCAGGCCCTTGTCGAAAAAGTCTGGCAACTTTTTCGCAACCTGCTCTAAGCGGCGGGCCAAGACCTTGATGCTGCAAGGTACCGGCTCCGGCGTTGGCAAGTCGCTGATTGTCGCGGGGCTGTGCCGCGCCTATCGCAATCGCGGGCTCGAAGTGCGCCCGTTCAAGCCGCAAAACATGTCGAACAACGCCGCGGTGACGTCGGATGGCGGCGAAATCGGCCGCGCCCAGGCGACCCAGGCAAGAGCTTGCGGCGTCGCGCCAAGCGTCGACATGAACCCTATCCTCTTGAAACCGCAAAGCGAGCATGGCGCGCAGATTGTGCTGCGCGGAAAAGTGATAGGCCAGGCATCGGCAGGAGAATACCAAGACCTGAAACCAGAGCTTTTGCCAGCCGTGCTCGACAGTTTCGCGACGGTTTGCGAAGACGCAGATCTTGTCCTCGTCGAAGGCGCGGGAAGTGCTTCGGAAATCAATCTGCGCAAAAACGATATCGCCAACATGGGCTTTGCCCGCGCCGCCTCTGTTCCGGTGATTTTGGCCGGCGACATCGATCGCGGCGGCGTCATCGCCCAGATCGTTGGCACCAAGGCCGTGCTCGATCCGGCCGACGCCAAACTGATCGCGGGGTTTCTCGTCAACAAGTTTCGCGGCGATCCGGCTCTATTTGCGAGCGGCATGCGACAGATCGAGGATTTGACCGGATGGCCGGGCCTCGCGCTTATTCCATTTTGCGCGGAAGCGGCGCGTTTGCCCGAGGAGGACTCGCTCGGGCTTTCCACCCCAAGGCCGCCGGGCAGAGGGCCAATCACAATCGCGGTTCCGGTTTTGCCTGGCATCGCCAATTTCGACGATCTCGATCCTTTCTATTTGGAAGGTGAGGTCCGCGTCGTCATGGTCAAGAGCGGCGAGACCCTGCCCGCTGAGGCGGCGCTTGTCATTCTGCCGGGCTCGAAAACGACGATCGCCGGTCTCGCGGCTTTCCGGCGCGAGGGCTGGGATATCGATCTTTTCGCGCTTCTCCGCCGCCGCGGCCATGTGTTCGGCATTTGCGGCGGCTATCAGATGCTCGGCAAGGCCATCCGCGATCCGGCCGGCGTCGAGGGACCGCCCGGCGCGGCGCAGGGGTTAAGCCTGCTCGATATTGAAACGGAATTATTGGGCGACAAGTTGCTTGCACCGGTGCATGGCATAGGCGCGCAAAACGGCGTTCCCTTCAGCGGCTATGAAATGCACGTTGGCCGCAGTTTTGGGCCGGATTGCGCACGGCCGGTGTTGCGGCTCAGCGATGGACGGAGCGACGGCGCGGCGTCGGCCGATGGCCTTGTGAGCGGCTGCTATGTGCATGGGCTTTTCGGCGGCGCCGCGCAACGAAGCGCGCTTCTCGCCCGCCTCGAGGCCAAGGGTTCGGGCGTCTCCTATGACGAGTCTCTCGACGCCGCGCTCGACGCCGTGGCCGCCCATCTTGAAACGCATATCGACCTCGACCGGCTCCTTACGCTTGCGAGATAATAAGCGCCATCAAGGTCAAAGCCGCCCAATGGACGCCGCAGGCGCATCGATATAGCGCGAGCGCGCGCCTTATATCTTTGGCGGAAGCTTCCATTCCCGAGCCGATCCAGGTATCGTCGATCTTGCCTTCGCCATAGACGCGCGGGCCGCCGAGCCGCAATCCGAGCGCGCCCGCGAATGCCGCCTCGGGCCAGCCGGCATTGGGGGAAGGGTGTCCGCGCGCGTCGCGCCGCATGGTGCGCCACGCGGCCCGGGCCGAAGCCTTTGGGGCGAGCCAAGCCGCGATAACGATCAGGCAAGCAGACAAACGCGCAGGACAAAAATTGACAATATCGTCGAGTTTCGCCGCGGCGAAGCCGAACGCCGCATGGCGTTGCGTGCGATGGCCGATCATGCTGTCGGCGGTATTGATGGCCTTATAGCAAGCGCCACCCGGAAGCCCGCCGAGCGCCAGCCAGAAAGCGGGCGCGACGACGGCGTCGGAAAAATTCTCGGCGAGGCTTTCGATCGCGGCGCGGGCGACGCCCGCCTCGTCAAGCTTCGCGACGTCTCGGCCTACGATTTTTGCCGCCGCCGCGCGGCCCACCGCCAATCCGCCGGCAAGAGCCTCCGCGACGGAGTGTACGTGGGTATTGAGGCTGCGTTGCGCGATGAGACTCGAAGCGATAAGCGCGCCGAGCGCTAAGTTCGCCGGTTGCGGAAATTCCAAACCCGCGAGCCCGAGGCTGAAAAGATAGGCTCCGCCGCCGGCAATCGATAAAAGCAAGAAGAGCGCGGCAAAACCCAGGGCGCGGCGCGTGGCAAAGGATCGATCGTCATGATTCAACCTACCGTCGGCGAGCGCGATCAGACGCCCGGTCCAGGTGACCGGATGACCGATCGCGCGAAACAAGCCCTGCGGATAGCCCAGGCAGGCCTCGATGGTGACGGCGAATGCCGCGAGCTTCAGGGTTGCGGCCAGATCCATGCGTGAGACTTCCCCTCCCGCGTTGCCGGGGTTGCTCCTGGCGGAGCATGGCGGGAATGTTCTTGCCGCGCGGCGGGCCTATCCGCAAGCCCCAGAACCCTGGCTCGATCTCTCGACCGGCATCAACCCTTATGCCTATCCTTTCGCCCATCCGCCGATGGAAAGTTTTACGCGGCTGCCGCAACCTGAGGAGCTTCGCGCGCTCGAAGCGGCGGCGGCAACGGCTTATCGCGCCCCGGCGGCTGTAGAAGTTGTTGCCGCGCCGGGCACCCAGGCGATCGTAAATTGGCTGCCCCGTCTTCTACCGGCGCGGCGCGTTGGAATTTTGGGGGTCACCTATTGCGAGCACGCGAGGAGCTGGGCCACCAGCGGCGCGGGACTGACCGTCGTCGAAGACCTCTCCGGGCTCGAAGGCAAAGATATAGCCATCGTCGTCAATCCCAACAATCCGGATGGAAGGCTCGCCGCGGCGGCGGATCTGCACGCGCTGGGCGCGGGTCTCGGCAAACACGGCGGCCTGCTGATTATCGACGAAGCCTTCGTCGATTTTCTTGAGCCCGGCGCCAGCGCTGTCCCGGACACCGTCGAAAGCGGCATCGTCGTGTTGCGCTCGTTCGGCAAGACCTATGGCTTGCCGGGGCTTCGCCTCGGGTTCGCGATCGCATCAAAACCCATCGCGGAAAAACTCCGCGCCGCGTTGGGTCCCTGGCCGGTCTCCGGCGCGGCCATTGCCATAGGCTCCACGGCCTTGACGGATGCGGAATGGCTCGCGGCGACGCGGGCGCGATTGCACGCCGACGCGGCCGCGCTCGACAAGATGTTGGCGGTGGCGGGTTTCGCCTCCGCAGGCGGCAGCCCGCTGTTTCGGCTCGTGTGGCACGAGGACGCGCAAGGCTGGTTCGAACGGCTGGCGAAAGCCGGGATTTTAGTGCGGCGGTTCGAGGCGCGACCGTCCTGGCTGCGCTTTGGGATAGCTGGCTCGGACGCCGGCAGGATGCGCCTTTGCGCCGCTCTGGGACTTGAATTGCGGTAACGAAGCGCTACACCTTGTCTAAGGCGCGCAGCAGCGCTGGAAGCACGCCGATTGTCGTAAACCGAGGGAATGTGATGCCGACCGAA
>DASYNQ010000126.1:0-4687 GCA_036008425.1 Methylocella sp.
TCAGCAACGTAGTCATCCAGATACTCGGGAAGCAGAATGCCCTGTATACGGTCTTCACTCTGGACGAAGCGCGTCATCTCACCCCCCGGCGCGAATCATCCAGAATTATAACTCAACAGGCATTTTCACACAGCCTCCACCCAAACCAGCGCAGTCGCCCTTGACCTATTAGAGAACGGTATCGGTCGGAAGCAGAAATTCAATTGGGCCCAACTGAGTCGTGATTGTTTCAATGGTGAGAGCGTCGTCCTTTCGGCGCGCCCTAAAACCGTATGTCGTCGTCACCAGTGTAATCCTCCCCCACGACGGTCAGATGCGGGCCGTTTCTCTTGCGTGCCTCGGCGTCCGCCTCGCACCAGGTTGCAAAATATCCGTACCAATCCCCCGGAAGCCATGTGTCGGCAATGATCCACCTGCGGCCATCGAGAGTTTTCGTTGCGACCCACCTGGTCCGCGCGTCGCTTGCATTGCTCACTGCTGCAATAATCAGCGATCGATATCTGCGCGTTTCCCCACATGGCTTTGAGCTCGCACTCCTTCGGCTCCCGGTTCGGCACCGGCAGATATGGTAGAGCACTTCTATCCCGGTCCGCTCGCTATCGATCTTGACGATAGCCAGACGAAGCAGCTCTCGGTCAGGCACCCACCCCGGCGGCCATGCGCCGCGGCTGTGCAAGTCCTTGATCTCCTGCTGCGTGGCGAGGCGGGCGCGATAGCTACGATCCGGCCCCGCGACTTGAACCATTGGCGATCGGCGTTGAAAGCCGCGTCCAGCCGCGTTTGCTCGGCAATAGCCAAGGCCTCGGCCAGCTTTTCGTTTGCGGCGGTTGCGAGCCGCGCGGCATCTTCGAGCAGGGTTGCGATTACGGGGTTTTCGTCAGGTTCGGTCATTGGCTGGTTTTCATGTTTGCCATCTGCCGCGATCCATCTAGCCATCTGATGCGGCACCAGGTGGCCAAAATCTCTAAAGCCATTTTTCTTCGCCATGTGGCCATCTGACTAAATATCAATAACTTACGAGAGTACTTTTTGGGCAGGTGGCCAAACAGCATTTTGGCAGATGGCTAGATGGCCACATGGCCAGGCCTTAGAGCTTGGCCAAGTGACGTCATGGAAGCCACCACCAATACCAGCCCAAGGCGGCTTGCCGTTTCCCGGTCGTAGCCTTCGCTGCCCGCCGCAAGGTCTTTTCTGCAATGCCTGCGGATTTGGCTTCGGCCATGATTTCGCGTTGCAGCCGCTCACCCTTTTCCAGCGTGGTTTTCAGGAACACCATTGCCTCGGCAACCTTCGAAGTCTTGTCGTCTTCGTCGTCCAAACCTTCGGCATCGTTCAGCAATTCGCGCGCGCTCCCCTCAAGCGGCAGTTCCCAAACGATGCGCGTGGCTTCAATGTCGGGCTGTTCCAACAAAGGCGCCGTGTCGATATGATAGCCAAAGCCGCCGCCGCTCGGCCCGATGTTGCTCTTGACGCGCACCATGATCCGCTCGGGCTTGTCTTCGCCGGCGTCGGCCTCGTTCTTCGCGACGCCCATGACAAGGCGGGGCAACGCGCCAAACGCCCCGCTCCCATTGATGCGTTCCAATGGGTCTTTGCCGGCGGTCCCTTTCGTCAGGTGACCGATTCCAATGACGGCTGCGCCGGTTGACCTGGCGTAGTCAACCACAGGCTGCATTCCATTTCTGGCTTCCGCATTGTTATGAGAGTTGCGTGACATTGGAACGGCCGCGACAACAGGGTCGAGGATCAGCAAGGCCACGTTGCCGATGGCAGCCGTCTTAGCCTCAAGGGCCGGCAAATCCGTTGCTGGGTTGAACGGCCGAATGATCCCGCCGGGCGGGCGTGCCTGTTCGATAAAATGGATGCGCGACAGGTCGGCGCCCATGCGCGTCAGGCGTGGGATAAGGGTGTCTTCTGGGTCGTCTTCGGTCCAAATCAGAACATCGCCGGCGGGTGCTTTTGTCCCGTCCGGCCATTCGCCGCCGGATGACAGGGCGGCAGCGAAATACAGGGCGATGGTTGTTTTGCCGGTTTCCGGGACTCCGGCGATGATGTGAAGCTTGCCGCGCGCGAGCCAATATTTCCAATGCCAGGCAATCGCTTTCAGCGCGATCTCATTAGCGCGGCGCGTGATTATTTCCGCCGTGGGGAGCGCAGACACCGGCCCCGCGTTCACGGACTCGCGTTCGCTTGGAGCCCATGGCCGCGCATCGTTATCGATCAGAGCGTCAAGCTGTTCGCGCGTTCCGCCGGCGCGTTCCCAGTCGATAACGTCGCCCTTGGGCCCGACGGGAAGGTCGAGCACGCGAACGCTCGCGTCAACCTCTGTCAGGGATACCGCGACCGCGTCGAGATAAACCAGGCCGTCAGGATCATTGTCTGGCAGCACGACGATATCGGCGCCGCGCAAAGTGGCGGCGTAAAGATCTCCCCGCCAATTCTTCGCGCCCATTGGGCTGCATGTTGCCGGGATGTTCCAGCTCCAAAGCAAATTGGCCTTGGCCTCCCCCTCGACGAGGACGACAGTGCGGCCATAGGCTAAAGCCTCGATCAGCTCCGGCAAGCGATAGAGAACGAGCCGGGTGTCGCCGAGGTTGTAAATCCATTCGCCGGGCCGGTCAGGATCAGGGCGCCGCTGGGGGAAGTCCTTTTTGCGCTTGCCGTCCTTGCCGAGGACATAGGAACCATCGGAATTCTGATACTCGACGCGCTCGACCTGATAGACGACAGCGCCGTGCGCATCGCGATAATCGAAACGCGCGACGACGATTCGCTTGGCGCTCGGCCGTGCCGGTTTTGCGTCAAGCCTCTTCGCCGGCGGCCTCCCGGCAAGCGTCGCGACCGCATCTTCAAAACCTACACCGTCGAGATGGCGCACGAGCGCGATGACGTCGCCGCCGTGCTGGCATCCGCGGCAGTTCCAAAGCTGTTTCTTGACGTTGATCGCGAAGCGGTCATCGCCGCCACACGCCGGGCATGGGCCGGAGCGCTCATTCCCGCCACGCAACTTGATCCCGCGACGGGCGGCCTCGTCTTCGATGCGGACCGCCCGCGCTTCTTCTAGCTGATGATCCGGCGCGGCGGCGGCGGCCACGGCACTGCGCGTTTGAATGAGGGCCTCGAGCTCTATGCAGACGGCGCAACCGTCGCCCTCTTCAACCGCCGCGATCGTGGCGACATCGCCAAGCGGATCAAATGAGATGTAGGGAAGATCTTGCCGAAGCGCGGAAAACGGCGCTTGCGTGCCGGGGGGCTGCGGCGTATAATTATGGAGTTCGAACATGAGCTTGTCCCTTGTGTTTGAATGGTTTTCGTCCTTCGTTAGCAATCAGCCCGCGGGTTCGCTCCCACCGCGGGCTTTTTCGTTGGGGGGCGCGCTCACAGGCCTGGAGCATTTTTGATCCAGAGCAAAAATACTCATGGCCTTGGCCATGCGTTGACGTATGCGTTGAGGCTCTCCCGCTCAGCAGCCTCTGTCGTTTGGCAATGAGCCCACGCGTCTAAATCGAAGCGCCGGGTGATTTCATTTCGAAGCCGCCGGCGCAGATCGTTCGGGTTCATGGCGTCAAGCTCCCAACAGCGGGCGCCGTAATTTCGCTTGAACCAGGCATAGCGGGGGTCGCGGCTCTTAGTTTCAACGCTGAAGGGTGATAAAGCGTCAGTGCAATCGGCCCAGGTCAGAGCGATGCGCGTTATGTCGACCACGCCGCCATATTTTTCGACGCGGCCCGGCAAATCGACCTCGGACATATGCATCCCGGACGGATCAAAGTCGCCGATGTAGAGAATTTCGAGGTAGCGCTCGCCTGTCAGAGATTCTTCCGCAACGTCGTGAAGCGAAGTCGCCGATCCGAACCCGTGAAGGACTTGAAAGCCGACCGCGAACTCGTCCAAGATCGGGCGCACAATGCCGCCAACAGTAGCCTTTTCGCTGAAAACTTTAATCCATGAATCTTGATGCTGCCAAAAGTCCTTACGGTATCCTCGCACAACCGTCTCACCGAAATCGCCAAGTCCATTCCAGCTCGAAACCCGCTCCTCTTGGCGTGTTTCGTCAACGATCCACTCCCACGGGATGATTCCCTTCTCCCTCGCGATGACGATCATTCGCGAGACGTTCCGCACGCATTTGTCGCCCATGTTTTCGATCAGGTCACGGGTGAAAAGCTGATAGGCCACGCCCCTGACGGTTGCTGGATGCATCGCGGCAAGGATGCGGTAGCTGTGATCGATCAGGTCGATGCTCTTCTGAGCCATGCCCAGGCCACTCATGGCTCGCCCCCCTCGATGGGGCGCTCGGCGGCCGGCTTCCCGGATTTTTCTTGCGCGGTTTCTGCGCGGTTTTTCGTGTTATTTGCGCGTATTTTCGCGTTTCGTTCGGTTTTGAAACGTTCGGACCGCTGCGCACGATTTGAGCCTAAGTCTTTATTTTCATTGTATTTTTGTGGCTCAGTGGGGGAGGCCCCAGTTTCGTGGTTCGGCCTTGCCAAGGCTCGTCCAAAGCGGCAATCTCAGCCTCGAAATCTGGTCGCCGAAGGGATGTCTGCTAAGTCACGAGGGCCACATGGAGCGACTTATTGATCTCTCCGAACGGGAGATCCTTGCTCTTGCGATCTTCTCCGAAGAAGAAGACAGCAAGATTTATCGCGGGTTTGCCGAGGGGCTTCGCGAGCAATATCCTGCCTCG
>DASYNQ010000127.1:0-2659 GCA_036008425.1 Methylocella sp.
TCCGGCTTTCGCCGAGGCGGAAATCGTCGAGACGGGCGCGGGCGTGCGGCCGGCGTTTCCCGACAATCTGCCAAAAATCCGCCGCGATGGGCGCAAGGTTTATGTCAACGGGCTTTACCGGCATGGCTTTTTGCTGGCGCCCGCGCTCGCCCGCAGGGCCGTGCAAGCCGTGCTCGAAGACGCCTATTTTCCGGAGGTCATGGATGCGCATCCACGTCAACGGCAAAGCGCTTGATGTCGCGGCGGCAACGCTCGGCGCGCTGTTGCGCGAACTCGATTACGAGGACGGCGCCATCGCGACCGCGCTCAATCAGACTTTCGTCCGCAAGACCGATCGCGGCAAGACGCCATTGAAAGAGGGCGACGCGGTCGAGATTCTCGTGCCGCGTCAGGGAGGCTAACATGGGCGCGGACCGTCTAACCCTCTACGGCGTCGAATTCTCCTCGCGGCTGCTGGCCGGAACCGCGCAATATCCTTCGCCCGCGATTCTTTCCCGCGCCATCGCGGCGGCAAAGGCCGAAGTCGTGACGGTATCGCTCAGGCGCGAATCCGGGGGAAGCCGGGCGGGCGAACGCTTCTGGTTGCTGATCCGTGAACTTGCCGTCCGGGTTCTGCCCAATACCGCCGGTTGCCGGAGTGTGAAGGAAGCCGTGACCACCGCGCAAATGGCGCGCGAGGTTTTCGACACGCCCTGGATCAAGCTCGAAGTCATCGGCGAGGAAGACACTCTCCAGCCCGATGTCTTCGGTCTCGTCGAGGCGGCGTCGATTCTCACCCGCGAAGGGTTTCAAGTTTTTCCCTATACCACCGAGGACCTTGTCGCGGCGGAACGGCTTCTTGCTGCCGGCTGCGAGGTTTTGATGCCTTGGGGATCGCCTATCGGATCGGGGCGAGGTCTCAACAACCCCTATGCGCTGAAATCGCTGCGCGCGCATTTTCCCAATGTGCCGCTGATCATCGATGCCGGAATCGGCGCGCCGTCACACGCGGCGGCGGCGATGGAAATGGGTTTTGATGCAGTGCTCTCCAACACGGCGATCGCCAAGGCCGGCGATCCAATAAGAATGGCCCGCGCCTTTGCGCTCGCGGTCGAGGCCGGCCGGATCGGGTATCGGGCCGATTTGATCCACGCGCGGGACATGGCCGCGCCTTCGACGCCGGTCATCGGACGGGCTTTCAGCGATCTCGCGCGTGCTTGATCCTTTTTATTTGATCGTCGACAGCGCCGCTTGGATCGCGCGGCTCTTGCCCTGCCACGTGCGGCTTGTGCAATTGCGGATCAAGGATAAGCCGGACGCAACACTCCGCGCGGAGATAATAAAGGCAAAAGCGCTTTGTGAGCGCCACGGCGCAAAACTCGTCGTCAATGATCATTGGCGACAAGCAATCGACGCCGGCTGCGATTTCATCCATCTCGGCCAGGCCGATCTCGACACGGCGGACCTTTGTGCGATCCGCCGCGGAGGGATAAAATTCGGCGTCTCGACCCATGACGAAGCCGAGCTCGCGCGTGCCCTCGATGCAAGCCCGGATTATATCGCGCTAGGGCCGGTCTATCCGACGACCCTAAAAGCCATGGCCTTCGCGCCGCAAGGCCTGCCGCGCCTCACGGAATGGAAGAAGAAAATCGGTGAGATACCCCTCGTTGCGATCGGGGGGATCACGCTCGCCCGGGTCGCGGGAGTGCTTCAAGCCGGAGCGGATAGCGCGGCGGTCGTCACCGACATTTCCCGGAACGCCAATCCGGAGCAACGCGCAAGGGATTGGGTCAAGGCCACGCGGGCGTTTGCCGTTCAAATTCGATAGGGGACGCCAAATAGATATGAATCCAAGTACCGCCCCCGCGTCGGGAGACGCGGGGTCAATGCTTATGTATTCGCTGCACGTATTTCCAAAGGAAATGCTTAAGTGCGCCGTTAGCATAAAACGAGAGATCTTTTAAGAACGATCCAACGTATGAAGCTGGAGCCGTAACATTACAAATGGGTTTTCCATTCTAGCACGCTACAAGAAAAGTTTATTAGAGTTATTCAAGCGCGTTCATGAACTGCAAAGCGATCCACTTGGAAAACGGAGTTTGGCGCTTGGAATACAGGAAACATTTTTAAACGGATTGGGCGCGCAGAATATTTGATAAAAACGATACGCAAGGCCAATGGTAAAATCAAACTGAAAATTTCCCACCGAGGAAATAGCCGCGAACAATCAAGAGAACTAAAGAAACTCTACGATGCTGGCGAGACAAACATAGACCGACAAAAAACCCTCATTTCTGTCCTCAGATCTGTTGGTGATGCTGTTGCTTTCATCTACGGTGACAGATGGGATTTAAAGCAACTGGCTTTGAAACAAAGTGCAGGATTTGTTACTGGAAAGCGCGGCACGCGCTTTGAGCGGAAGATATTAAGACGAGCTTTTGCGTTAGGAGCGACGGTTGTAATGAACGACCTCACACATACATTGCGCCAAGGGGATATAACTGTTTTCCGCCCAGACCTGTGGCCCGAAGGGGGGAGTCCATTTTTTTTAATAGAGGCCAAAAGTGGGCGCGGAGGAAATAAAGCCCGTGCAAAACGTCAGGAAACTGCAATGAAGGAAATCCACGAATATTTATCAACCGATAAACGTAGTGTCGCGGGCGGAACATTTGAGAGAATT
>DASYNQ010000128.1:0-3368 GCA_036008425.1 Methylocella sp.
CAGATCGGCGAGGACGCCCAAAAAATCCTCCCAGACGAAATGCGGCAGCATGAAACGATCGTGCAGCGCCGTGCCCCAACGCACGAGATCGCCTTGCTGCGGTTGTTGCCAAAACCAGGCGACGAGCGCCCGCAGCAACAAGTGCTGCGCGAGGCTCATCCGCGCGTCCGGCGGCATTTCGAAGGCCCGGAATTCGACCAATCCAAGCCGTCCCAAGGAACTATCAGGCGAATAAAGTTTGTCGATGCAGATTTCCGCGCGATGCGTGTTGCCTGTCACATCGACGAGCAAATTGCGGAACAAACGGTCGGCAAGCCACGGCGGCGCCGGTTCGCCCGCGCGAGGCGTGTTGGCGAGGGCGATTTCGAGCTCATAAAGCTGATCGTGCCGGGCCTCGTCGACGCGCGGCGCCTGGCTCGTCGGGCCGATGAAGAGTCCCGAGAACAGATAGGAAAGCGAGGGATGGCGGTGCCAATGGAGGATCAGGCTTTTGAGCAAGTCGGGCCGCCGCAGCACCGGCGAATCGGCGGGCGTGGGTCCGCCCAACACGACATGATTGCCGCCGCCGGTGCCGGTATGGCGTCCATCGTTCATGAATTTGTCGGCGCCAAGCCGGACCTGACGGGCGTCCTCGTAAAGACCATTGGTTGTGTCGACGAGCGCCCGCCAGCTTCCGGCTGGGTGGATGTTGACTTCTATGACGCCAGGATCGGGCGTGACCCTGATGACGTTGACGCGTGGATCGATGGGCGGCGGATAGCCTTCGATATGCACCGGCAGGCCTGCCGCGTTGGCGCTCGCTTCGACCGCCGCGAGAAGTTCGAGGTAGTCCTCCAACGCCTTGACCGGCGGCATGAAGACGCAAAGGACACCGTCGCGTGGTTCCACCGACAGCGCAGTGCGCACCGCGCCCTCGATCGCCTCCTGTTCGATGCGTTCCTGCCGTGCGCCGGCCGCCGCCGCCGCGCGCTCAAATTGCTGTGCGATCTCGTCGTGGTCTGGCAACGCTCCGCGGTCTTCCAGCGGGTCCTGCTCGAGGATAGACGGATAGGACGATTCCGGGACCCATGGCAGCGACGGCAAGGGCAACCGGTAGCCGGCTGGGGAATCGCCAGGGACGAGAAAAAGGTTGCCGCGCCGCAATGCCCATTTTTCGCTTTGCCATCGCGGCCGCGCCGCGGCGCTTGCCGGTCCCGCTTGCGCGTTACAGCGCTGCACCGGCAGGACATAGCCCACGGGCTTCGTCAGGCCGCGCGCGAAAGTCCGGATCATCCGGCCGCGCTCTTCCGGATCCTCGATTCTCGGATCGAGCGGATCGGTATTTTCCGGCAGATTGGCCTCCTTTACGAGCCAAGCCGCCGGGTCTTCATAGGCGGGCACGATGCATCCAGCCTCGATACCGAGCCTTTCGGCTATGCCAGTGGCGAGAATTCCGGCTTGCGCCGTGTGTTCCGCGCCGAGCGCCACACTGGCCGGGGCGGATGTTTCAGGTCCGGCCGGCGTGGTCCGGGCGACTTCCGCGAAGAGGGCGGGATTGCTCCAAACCGGTTTGCCGTCCTTGCGCCAATAAAGCGCAAAGCCCCAGCGCGGCAAACTCTCGCCCGGATACCATTTGCCTTGGCCATGATGCAGCATGCCGCCCGGCGCGAAGCGTGCCTGCAAGCGGCGGATGAGTTTGTCGGCGAAGGTGCGTTTCGTTGGTCCTACGGCGGCGGTGTTCCATTCCTCCGATTCGAAGTCGTCGATCGAGACGAAAGTCGGCTCGCCGCCCATCGTCAGGCGGACGTCGTCGCGGACGAGATCGGCATCGATTTGTTCGCCAAGCGCGTCGAGCTTCGCCCAGGCGGACTCCGAAAAAGGCAGCGTGATCCGGGGCGCCTCTCCCACGCGGGTGACCCGCATATCGAAATGAAAATCGACATTGGCCGGCTCGACCAGCCCCGAAATCGGCGCGGCGGAGCGATAATGCGGCGTCGCGGCAACCGGCAAATGCCCCTCGCCGCAGAACATTCCCGAGGTCGCGTCCATCCCGATCCAGCCGGCGCCGGGCAGATAAACCTCGGTCCAGGCGTGCAGATCGGTAAAATCCTTTTGGGTGCCTTTCGGCCCCTCCACCGGCTCGATGTCGGCGCGCAATTGAATGAGATAGCCCGAGACGAAGCGCGCGGCTAAGCCGAGATGGCGCAGGATCTGGACGAGCGCCCAGGCCGAATCGCGGCAGGAGCCGGAGCCAAGCTCCAGGGTTTCCTCCGGCGTCTGGACGCCTGGCTCCATCCGGATCAAATAGCGGATCGCCTTCCGCAACGCGGTATTGAGATCCACGAGAAAATCAACGACCTGGATCGGGCCCTTGGGCAAGCCCGCGATATAGGCTGCAAGGCGCGGGCCGAGCGGTTCGGCATCGAGGTACGGCGCGAGCTGCGCCTTCAATTCGGGCTCATGAGCGAAGGGAAATTGCTCGGCATAGGGTTCGATGAAAAAGTCGAAAGGGTTGATAACCGCGAGTTCGGCGGTGAGATCGACCTCGATCTTGAACTCCGTCACTTTCTCCGGAAAGACGAACCGCGCTTGCCAATTGCCATGCGGGTCCTGCTGCCAGTTCACGAAATGCTCCGCCGGCGTCACCTTCAGCGAATAGGCGGAGATTTTGGTGCGGCAGTGCGGCGCCGGGCGCAGCCTGATGGTCTGCGGCTCAAGCACGACCGGGCGGTCGTATTTATAGTGGGTGATATGATGGATGGCGGCGGAAATGGTCACGTTCGATGGTCCGAGTGGCGGAATCGCTCGGCCAGTATTAATGGTGCGCCGCAAAACCGCAAGCCGCCAATGAGCCGCCGCGCTCTAATACTTTTGCAAGGCGCGGCGAGATACGAAGCATGTGGGATCAGGCCGACGGCGGCCTTGGAGCTTGATCCCGCAATTGCTGCGTCGTTTCCGGCGTCGCCGGGCGCTTTTGTTACCAACATCACTGATGTGATGGGCTATTCGTCGTTTCTAGGCATCGCGACGGTGTGAGTTCGTCGTTCCAGACGTGATGATGGAGCGCATCACCACGCCAGGTCCAAATACCGGCTCGCACGCTAGACCATTTCCGTCGGTGGGTCGGTTAGAAACCAGAAAGCAAATCACCGAGCATTGGTCACTTTTAGGCCAACTTAACCCATGTACCTGGCACTCCATTTGCTTTACAGTAGAAGAGGCGACCTGAATTATCGACATAAAATTCACCCATGTTATGGGCACCGCTCGTGGGATGTCCCGTAGTACCGGACGGCACGAGGTGTAATTGGGCAAATCCCCCGGCGAATTCCGCCCCGTACCCTCCTGCACTGAATCCGTAGACTCCGGACCCTGAGTTGCTGTTTCCG
>DASYNQ010000129.1:0-5711 GCA_036008425.1 Methylocella sp.
CCCAAGACAAGAAAATCGCCAGGAGGAGGCCGAGGATCGTCGGCGACATCCAGGCGACCAGCGAGGGCGAAATCGAAAGGCCGGCTACCAGGGTCAAAATACCCATCGCGACATGCGAGCGGTGGCGCGCGACAATGGCGGAAAATGATATCGAGCCATCGTCGCGCCGCTGCGCGTCCCACCCGGTATCGAAGCCGAATGCGAAATGCATGACGTGACCTGACTGGATCAGCATCATGATCGGAGCGAGAAGCGCCGACATGATGATTTCGAAGGCTGCCGACAAAACGAGCCTGATCGCGCCGCCGGCGCCGCGCCGGGTCGCGCCTTGGATCAAGGCAAGCGTCAAACCGAATATCTTTGGCAGCAGGAGGATCGTCATGGTGAGCGCGAAAAGTTCGAGCGATCTTTGCGTATCGAACCTCGGCCAAGTTGGGAACAAGGTGAAGTCGCTCGTGAAATATTCCGGCCTGATGTAGCTTGCCTGGAGGACGAGCACGATACCGACAATGAGCTGCGCCATCCAAAGCGGCGACGCGACATAGGCCATGATGCCGGTCACGAAATGCTGTCGCGACATCGGATGCAGGCTTTTCGCGGGCAGTATCCGCAAATGCTGGAGATTGCCCTGACACCAGCGCCGGTCGCGCGTCGAAACATCGATGAGGGAGGGGGGACACTCTTCGTAGCTGCCGCCAAGGTTTGGCAGCATATAGACGGCATAACCGGCGCGGCGGATCAATGCCGCCTCGACAAAATCATGGCTGAGGATATGGCCGCCGAACGGAGGACGCCCGCGCAACACCGGCAAGCCGCAATGCGCGGCGAACGCCTTGGTGCGAATGATCGCGTTATGGCCCCAGTAGTTGCCGTCGCGTCCCATGGAGACCGCGACGCCGGCGGCGATCACCGGCCCATAGATGCGCGCCGCGAATTGCTGGAGGCGAGCGAATAAAGTGTTGCGATTGACGATCAGCGGGAGCGTTTGGATAATGCCTGCGTCGGGGTCTGCTTCCATGGCCGCGGCAAGCGCGATAATGGTATGGCCGGCCATCAAACTGTCGGCGTCGAGCACCACCATATGCTCGTAGTGGCCGCCCCAGCGGGTGACGAAATCCTCGATATTACCGGACTTTCGATTAAAGTTCCTGGGCCGGTGCCGGTAGAACAGGCGGCAGCCTGGGCCAAGCCTTTCCCGCATCGCAAGGAAAGCCTGTTCCTCACCGACAAAAATTTCTGGATCAGTCGTGTCGGAGAGGAAAAACCATTCGAACGCGCGGCCGAGACCGCTCGCCTCGACCTCCTCGAACATCGCCGCGACCGCCCCAAAGACGCGCGCCGGCGTCTCGTTGTAGACTGGCATGACGATCGCCGTGCGTTGACGCAACGCAACCAGCGGCAGGGATGGCTTCGGCGCGAAAAACAAGAGCCAGATAAAGCCCGCCAGGGCGCTGGTGCAGGCGAGCGCGATCCAGGAGAAATTGCCGACGAAGAGAAAAAGGAGTGCCCATTTGAGCAGGGTTACCCCGCCGACCTCGACCACCTTGTACATTTCGTGGGCACCGTAGACAGTCAAGCCCAGGCCGCCGCCGAACACAAGGAGCCGCGCAAGCCAGCAGCCTAAAACCGGATGATGGGCGACGGTCCTATGCCGCTCGGCCCGGCTGAACTCGGCCAGGCTTTGCGCCGGCATCGCGAGTGGCGCTTCGGGCGGCACGCACGCGATGGCGTCGGGGGCGAGCGTACCGTCTCCGGGACGCAGCGGCGTCACCACCGGCTCGTTTGGCTGTGAATTGGTCAGAGCGTCCATCGATAAAGCCAAGTCTCGCTAATAGGGTGGCCGGCCGCCTCCATTACCAGGCGCAGTTCCGAAAGGGCCTCTTTCCCAAAATCGAGTTCGAACAAGATCCGGCAGGATTTTTTGTCCGCCGAAGTAAATGTTCGAAGCGCGGTTATCGATCCCGGCGAAGCGTTCAAATTCGGCTTCAAGGTTTCGGCGTTTTGAGGGAGGCACAAAATTTCACCAGCGAATTCAACCATGAAACGGCGGCGTTTCGATGAGGAAACCCGCCCCGAACGCGACTGCGTGGCGATGGCCAGCGGCGGCTGCGCCGGCGGGTTCCAGCACCAGAACTGCCGGTAAGCGAAAAATGTTTCGCTTCCGGCGGCGAGCAGTTGCTTCGGTTTCCAAAAGCCGATGATATTGCCGTTGGCTTCGGAGTCGGATGGAATTTCGACGAGTTGAACGCCGCCCGCTGCCCAATCGCCGATCGGTTCGATCCAGAGCGAGGGGCGGGTCTCGAAGCGCTGATCGTCGTCCTGGTAATGATCGAAATTGCGGTCACGTTGAAGAAAGCCGAAACCGCGCGGATTTTCATCGACGAAGGTTGAAATTTGCAACGTGTCGCGATTGGCGACCGGCCGCCATAGCCACTCCCCCTTGCCGGTCAATATCTGGAGTCCGCTTACCTCGCTCACGCTTGGACGCAGGTCATAATTGCGGCGCTCGTCGATTGGGCCGGAGAGATGGGTCGCGCTCATCGTGGCGAGTCCCAAATTATCGACCGGCGCCCTGGCGAAGAGAGCACATTCCGTGTCGATGATCGTGGCTTCGCCGGGCCGCAGGGTAAAGTGATAAGCGCCGGTCACGCTTTCCGAATCGATCAGCGCATGTATGACGAGCGCGCCGGCGGCGAGCGTCGGACGTTCGATCCAAACCGTGCGGAATGCCGGAAATTCCTCGCCGCGCGGATCGGCGGTCTTGATCGACATGGCCCTTGCCATGGTGCCTAGGGTTTGGCCGGGCGCCGCGGCGCGAAAAAAACTTGCACCTTGGAAAATGGCGAGCGCGGAAAAACCGTCCTGGCCTTGCGCGAGCACGCGAAAACCGGAAAAGCCTATGTCGGCAAGGTTTTTGGGGACGGCGAGCTTGCCGAAATCAAACATCGCCGGATCATAAATGACGCGGCGCGATTTGCCTTCCGCGACAAGGTTGATTTCCATCGGGGTCGAAAAGATGAACCCGCGATGCAGCGGCTCGATCGCGAAGCCGGTCTTGTCCGGGGCCCAGATCGCGGTCCCCGGGCGCTGTCGAATGGCCGCATATTGTTCATAGCCAAGGTCGCGAAACACTTCCGGGATATCGGCCGAGAGCGGTTTGAATGGCTGCTTCGACAAGATTCTGGCGGCATCGGTGAGCATGTTTGGATCGAACGGCGATGGTTCGCCCAAGGCGAAACCTCGCGGTGCCCCCTGCGCGGCGGAGGGTGTCGCGCCTTTTGCCGGCAAAGTGACGCTGGCGCGGGCGGCGATCCCGCCTGCCATCCCGCCAAGGATGAACTTTAAAACCTCCCGGCGCTCGACCATGAATCTGCTTGGCCGGCGCCTGATCGCGCCGCACTTAATAGAAAACGCTTTGGTTTTATCTCTATAGACGATAACCGGGCGAACGTAAGTTCCCTTTTGGGTGTTTTTACGCCCGGTCCGAGATAAAGGTGAATCCGCGACTTGAGTTTTGATTGCATGAATTTTCGATGTCGATATTTCATAATGTATATTAATACCTATCAATATACGCGGCGAAGGCCGACCTTGCTTATCACTCGCTTTTTTTAGCTTAGATTAAATGTTCGGCCGCCCCATCGCGCCGCTGCGCCCGGGGTGAACGACGAGCAACATCATCATCCCCTGAACTGGGGCGCGGAGGAAGCGGTTTCGTGACAACCAATCGCTGCGTTGCCCTCTTAATTGCGTAACGTTAATTTGTGCCAGCGTTTGGCTGGTGCGGCGGTTGAGTATATAGTGCGGAAACGGAACAGGCGGCTCGGCTCCACAGCAGTGAAGAGGTTAGGGCGCGGATTCCGTTTCTGGCCTAGCGATCCGTTTCGCCCGCCGCAATCGTCGTGTTGCGTGACAGATCGCAACGGCGTCCGCGCTGGTGAGCTGGATCCAACCTTGAAGGTGATTTCCGGGCGCGTCCTTACGGTTTCAAGCTCGCGCTTGCGAGCCGCGATTTGCCAAGCAAATTTCGCATTTTTTAGGTACAAGACATGTGATCGGCGTCCACGGCGCAGGCCGCTCGCCGCGGAGAAGCTATTGTCATGGATACTGCCCCTGAAAGCCGGGATGGCACTCGCCGCACATGTCTAGCAATCGTTCTCGCCGCCGGCGAGAGCTCGCGGATGCGCTCGGCGCGGCCCAAGGTGCTGCATGAGCTAGCCGGCCGCTCCATGCTCAGCCATGTTTTAAGCTCGCTCGTCGAAGCGGGCGCCGAGCGGACCGTCGTCGTGGCGGGTCCGAACCACGACGCGATCATGGCGGAAGCCAAGACGATCGTGCGCGATGCCGGAATCGCAATCCAGAAGGAGCGGCTTGGAACCGCGCATGCGGTGCTTGCCGCGCGCGAGGCGATCGCCAGGGGCTATGACGATCTTCTCGTCGTCTTTGCGGATACGCCTCTAGTTCGCCCGGAGACTTTCGCCGCCATGCGCAAGGCGCTTGCGGGAGGCCAAAACGCAATCGCCGCCTTGGGATTCGAGGCCAAACAGCCCGCGGGCTATGGAAGGTTCATTTTGGAGGACGGCACCCTCAAAGCCATTCGCGAGGACCGCGACGCGAGCGCGGCGGAGCGAGAAATCAAAATTTGCAACGCCGGTCTGATGGCGCTCGACGGGCGCTACGCCTTGGCGCTTCTCAATGCCATCGACAATGCCAACAGCCAGACGGAATATTACCTGACCGACATCGTCGCCGTCGCCAGATCGCGCGGATTTGCCGCTGCCGCCGCGATCGCCGCCGAGGACGAGGCGCTGGGCGTCAACGACAGGGCACAGCTCGCCGCCGCCGAATCAATTTTACAAGCGCGGCTTCGCGCGAAAGCGTTGCGGGAAGGCGCCACCATGATCGATCCTTCGAGTGTGACCCTAGCCTTCGACACGCGGCTTGGCCGTGACGTTGTCGTCGAGCCGCATGTGGTCTTCGGTTCGGGTGTGAGCGTCGGCGAAGGCAGCCGCATCCGCTCGTTTTCCTATTTGGAAGGCGCGACGATCGGCCAGAATGTGTCGGTGGGTCCCTTCGCTAGGCTGCGCCCCGGTACCGGCCTCGCGCAAGACGTGCACATCGGCAATTTCGTCGAGGTGAAGGCCTCGGATGTCGGTGCCGGTGCCAAGATCAACCATTTGAGCTACATTGGAGATGCGAGCATCGGCGCCAGGACGAATGTCGGCGCGGGAACGATTACCTGCAATTACGACGGGGTCGTCAAATATCGCACCGAGGTTGGCGCGCATGCGTTCATCGGCTCGAATAGCGCCTTGGTGGCGCCGGTCAAGATCGGTGACGGCGCCTATGTCGGATCGGGGTCCGTGATTACGCAAGACGTTGCGCCCAATGCGCTGGCGCTGGCCCGCGCGGGCCAGGTAGAAAAACCCGGCTGGGCAAAAGCGTTCCGGGAAAGGAACCGGAAATGAGCGCGGTCCTGTCATGCCAAGGCACCCGAAAATCCGCAAGCTGGTCGGCGTCTCTTAATCCATGGGTTTTTCATGTCGATCCGGAATGAGTCAATGACGGCGAACGCTCAATCCAACCGCAAGACGAAAGATGGTTTTTAATGTGTGGAATCGTTGCGATGCTAGGCCGGGGTCCGGTCGCCGGCTCCATTCTCGATGCGCTGAAGCGGCTCGAATATCGCGGCTATGATTCCGCTGGGATCG
>DASYNQ010000130.1:0-3259 GCA_036008425.1 Methylocella sp.
GCGATCGCCATCGAGGGCATCGAGTCGATCACCCTTGCCGATCTCGAAGCGGCGGCGGAACTCGGCTACCGCGTCAAGCTTCTCGGTGTCGCGCAGCGCACGCCCTTTGGCATCGAACAGCGCGTGCATCCGACCATGGTGCCGAAATCCACGGCGATCGCCCAGGTCATGGGCGTCACCAACGCGGTCACGATCGACGCCGACGCGGTGCGTGAGCTGACCCTTGTTGGTCCCGGCGCCGGGGGCGAGGCGACGGCTTCGGCGATCGTCGCCGATATCGCCGATATCGCGCGCGGCGTGGGCTCCGCGCCGTTCGGCTGGCCGGTCGCCGCGCTCGTGCCGGCGCCACTCGCGCCGATGCAGATGCACGAAGGCGGCTATTATATCAGGCTTTCGGTGTTCGACCGGCCGGGCGCGGCGGCGGCGATCGCGACGCGCATGGCCGAGCGCGGGATTTCGCTCGAAAGCATTGTGCAACGCCACCATCCCGGCGCCAAAATTGGTCCGGGCGGCGCGGTGCCGGTCGTTTTGATCACCCATGCGACGCATGAAAAATCCGTCCGCCAGGCGCTCGAAGCCGCCGTCGCCGATGGATTTTTGGCCGAAAAGCCGCAGGTGATCAGGATCGAGCGCGAGTAGCTTATCGTCCAAAGAGAGAGCGAGGTTCCCTCGCTCAGAGCGCCCTCAACATAACGGGGACATCTACGTAGCCATGGCGCGGGACACCGTCTAACGAAAGACGGCAACGACCGGTGTCCCCTTTTGATGTCCAGACAGGTAACGCGAAGTGATTGATACTGGTGGTTCCGGTAACGAATCCAGCCCGAAGCGCGACTTGCCCGCGTGGACGGTCAATGTGGCTCTAACAAAGAGCGACCCTGAATTGCATCACTACACGAGCCGTTGTGGGCTACAGGGCATCTTGAAAACGAATTCTCTATGGGCAATGCACTTTTCACATCTCTCGGATTCTTCAGAGATCGTGTTGCTCAAGAAGCCGTTAGAGGCAGCGTTGGCCACGCTCTTCAAGCCCCAGATTATAGAAAGGCAACGGGAAAGCTTCAGAGTACGACGCAATGTTGAAAAAGAAGGCGGCGTAGAAGCAGTAGCGCGTAGACTTGCTCAGAGATACGTCGAGGCGCATTACGTAACTGCAATTACCGGAGGAAAGCTTAGCCCGCTCGCCGTGCCCTTCATTTCGTCGTTTTGTAGCCACGCCAATGACCATCCATATGCGCAGGAAAATGGATTGCTGAGCCAGTGGCGTGGGTATGGCGGGAGTGGTCATTACGCCCTCGTTTTTGATACACGCCAGCTTGATGCGCTTCTCGAACTGGAATGGCGAACTCATTATTGGGCTAGGCTTGATATTCAGAAGGTCGTCTATTTCGAGGGCTTGGACACATTGGAGAAAGATTTTCCGGAAATTTTAGCGTCATCTACCGCCTTTATGGAGAAGATCCTCAACGGAGAAAGAGGCTCTAATATCGACCTTTTTGCGCCATTTTCTAGGGCAGCGACGCTCTTGAAACATCGTGGTTTTCGCGAGGAACGCGAAGTTCGGATCGTGGCATGCCCAATGTCAGAGCGCGCCTTTGCCGATCGTGGCATGAGAAATGACCTGTTGGGTTGGCCGCCGATAAAAAAAGTGCGTGGACTAAGCAATTCCAAGAAGTACATCGCGCTGTTTGAGTCTCTCAGCGGCACTTTGCCGATCAAGAGAATCATTGTGGGTCCGGGCGCTAACCAGGATGAAGATCTTGAATTTGCGCGGTCGGTGGTTTCCGACCGAATACCAATTGTGATCTCCGAGACACCGTTTATAGGTTAACTTGTCCAACCCTTTGCCATCGGCGTGATGGGTAAAGCCAAGACCTTCGCGACGCCGCACACACCAGCCCTTTGATCGCCGGGTGATTCGGCCCATATTGGCGGCATGGTTAAAGCTCCGAAAGCCGCCGGCGGAAATAGATCCCGCGCGAAGGCCGCGCGGCCCGAGATCACGCCGCTTGGAGAACATCTCGCCGCGCTGCTCAATCCGGCCCTGAACGAGCGCCAGCCTGGCGTCTCCGAGGCAGCGCAAGCCGAGTACGGCCCGCCGCGCTCCGCGCCTTTGCACCATCCTCCCGGGATGAGCGGCGTCGCGGCCACCGTCGAATCCTTGAAAGATTTGCTGGAGCGCGGCGATCCCAACATAAGGGAAAAAAAGCCCTGGACGCCGCATCGCCCGCCGCGTCCGGACAAGTCTGAGGGTGGCCAAAGATTTCGTGTTGTTTCCGAATTCGAGCCCGAGGGCGATCAGCCCGGCGCGATCGACGAACTCGTCAAGGGGATCGAAGCGCTGGAGCGCGACCAAGTGCTTCTCGGCGTCACCGGGTCGGGCAAAACCTTCACCATGGCGCAAGTGATCGCGCGGACCAATCGTCCGGCGCTCGTTCTGGCGCCCAACAAGACCCTGGCGGCGCAGCTTTACGGCGAGTTCAAAAGCTTTTTTCCGGACAACGCGGTCGAATATTTTGTTTCATACTACGACTATTACCAGCCCGAAGCTTATGTGCCGCGCACCGACACCTATATCGAAAAGGAAAGCTCGATCAACGAGCAGATCGACCGGATGCGCCATGCGGCCACGCGCGCGCTGCTCGAACGCGACGACGTGATCATTGTCGCGTCCGTCTCCTGCATTTATGGCATAGGCTCGGTCGAGACCTATACGGCGATGACTTTTACCGTGAAACTCGGTGAAAAAATCGACCAGCGCCAGCTCATCGCCGATATGGTCGCGCTGCAATACAAGCGCACGGTTGGCGATTTTTCGCGCGGCGCCTTTCGGGTGCGCGGCGATACGATCGAGCTTTTTCCGGCCCACTACGAAGACCGCGCCTGGCGCATCGGCTTCTTTGGCGATTCGATCGAAACGATCGCCGAATTCGATCCCTTGACCGGCAAGAAGACGCAAGACCTCGAATTCATAAAAGTCTATGCTAATTCGCATTATGTCACGCCGCGCCCGACGCTTCTGCAATCGATCAAGGGCATCAAGGCGGAACTAAAACAGCGTCTAGCGGAGCTCAATGCCGGGGGCCGCTTGCTCGAAGCGCAGAGGCTCGAACAGCGGACCATGTTCGATCTTGAAATGCTGGAGGCGACCGGCTCCTGCGCCGGCATCGAGAATTATTCGCGCTATTTGACCGGCCGGCTTCCCGGCGAGCCGCCGCCGACTCTCTTCGAATATCTGTCCGACAATGCGCTTGTCTTT
>DASYNQ010000131.1:0-2792 GCA_036008425.1 Methylocella sp.
CAGGGTCAGGATGATCTGCAGCCAAGCCTGAGCGGACATTGGAATTCCTCCGAATCCGGGTAGTTTCCGCGCGTGCTGATCAGAACCGCTCGGGGTTGATCACCGCGTAGAACAGATAGGCGACAAGAAAAACAACGATCAAAGCGAGCAGATACACCGCAACCATAATCGCCTCCTTTGAGTCGTGACCTCCGACTGCGCCAAAAATCCACAGTCGTTCAGAGGGAACTTGCGTTCGCGGTTGAGTCTGAAGGAACGGCGTCGCGCAATCTCGCGGGTAGCGTCTTATCGATGACACCCTCGGCGAATTTCACCAGACCGAGCATCAGGAGATAGGAAACGACAATCACGAATAGCATGAGGGCCATCATGATCATTTGAGCCTCCGCCAACCTATAGCAACATCTCTTAAGGCAACCAGGTATCTACCTGGTGCTCGATCGCGTCTGTCACTTGCTCTGCCTTGTATGTCGCCAATCGCCATAAAAAATCAATGTGTGTTGTTCTCACGGTTCATAAATGGCGCATATAAAAATGGCGCATATAAATAAATGGCGCATATAAATTGTGTCGATCGGTAGTGATGATCCTCGGAAAATGGTCGAGTGAGGGTCCACCAAACTAAGGTTTGATTGAAGGGTGGCGCCACGGGTCGAAACCGAGGGCATGAGATCTCACTTGTCGCGCTTGCGGAGCGCGCCAGTAAGAGGTGAAAAACGATGAATTGCTTGGGGTCAACTTTGCCGCCTCCCGCCTTCGCATGGAGATGGACCGCGTGCCGTTATGGCGCGGGAACCACGTTCCAATCCGCCAGCTCGTGGAGGACTTCGATCGCTATCTCTACTTGCCACGGTGACAGACCAGCACTGTTTTGCTGAATGCTATCCGCGCGGGGCTTGCACTGTTGACCTGGGAACAGGACGCCTTTGCCTATGCCGAAAGCTACGACGAACCTGCTGCTAGCTATCGCGGCCTTCACTTCGGGATACAGCTTACTGTCACGACCGACACCGGCCTGCTGGTGCGGCCCGAAGATCCTGTCGCGGCTCAAGATCGAGCAGCGGATCGACATGTCTGCGTGAAGCGCCAGCATCACCTGAACTGCCGCCCCTCCATAAGCGAGACCGCTGGCAAGAGATCGCGGCATCTCAGGTTGACGGCACCTGGCGTATGGCCGTTCATCTCGAAGACGATCGCGGACACTGCGAGCATGAGGCAGGCGATAAGTGGTGACCGGCGCCAACAAGTCCGAGTTACAACGTGCGCTGGAGGCGCCATGGTTCTTTGCCGGATCTGTGCCATGTCGCATTCCCTTTCAAGATCGGCTGTCGAGTCTGTGGACTCCTCGAACCCTTTGCTTGGGCTCGGAACCGTGCCGATAACGTACTCATTGCGGCATATAAATTCGAGATGGGAGAGACCCTCGCGGAATAAACGGGAAATAAATGGCCAAATCGAAACTCGGTTGAAACAGCGACTGTCATGCGCCGCGATGACAACCTCCATGCCCGCTCGCGATCCATAAGATACGGATCCAGCTCCATGGGCCTCTGCGAGTAGGAAAATTCCAATCAATGCTGCGCCTGCTATGCGCGCATAAATCGTGCGATCGACCATGTCCTCCTGCCTTTCGCTTTCCTGAGGTTCACGCCCGAGCTGCCGCCATTTTCGGCATTTTATTTGATGACTTTGATTAGCCAATGCTCAAACAGCAAACTATCTTGCGAAGGCGAGGCGCCTACGAGGCGAAGGAAGAGATTTGCCTCCGCCCTGATCCCCCTTCAGTGTCTACGAAAGTCTTGATGACGCGCAAAAGGGCCGCTTCCGGCCGCTTCTGCACATCGCTGGCGGAAAACATTGGCATCACGAACACGAAGGCTTTCGTCGCAGCTAGGATTCCGATGGGCCAGCCTCACTAAAATTCCGAGGATGTGGGGCGGGCTCCGCTCCTGATTTTCTTCAGAATGGCGGCCGGTGGCCGCCGCCCCGTCCCTGGCCCTGGGGCCGCGAAGACGGAGCCTTCTCGGGTTCAGTCGGATTTTGATTTATCGCAATGTCGGCAGCCCAATAGCAGTCGAGTCCGCCAATCGGGTGGACGCACAGAAATTGGCCGTCCTTCTTATCGATTGCGACAGGCATGCCCTTCGTCAGGAAGGAGCAATCTCCCTTCGTAATCTTGGGCGTTCTGAACTTTTCCAGTCCAGGACTGTCATTCTTCGCTATGAATTCGAGAATCCTTTTGGCATCCGCCTCGGCCTTACAGCCGACGATCGGAGTGGCGACGCTCGCGGCCTCCGCCATCGCCGGCAGAGACAACGCCAAAATTGCAACAAATCGGGGCTTGTTCATTCGTCGCGTCCCCCTTCGCTGAGCTCGCTCGCCTTCGATCTTCCGGCCACCCGCGCCCAGGCGCGCTTCCCGTGGTCGTCATTGAATGAGCCTGGCGGGCCAATGGCGAGGGGCCGGGTAGTTTTTATACGCCTCCGTTACCCTGAAGGGGTAGACGGCTTGTTTTCCAAGCAAGTTGCTTTGTTCGTGTCTCAGGCCGAATTTAGCCCCAGTGAGCGTGTTAGTGTCTTCGGACGACGGCGGAGGTGCCGTCGCGGGAGTGGTTGGAATTTGAAGGTGACGTAATCTCCAGTTTGTTTGCTCAAACCGAATCGGCGTTGGTGCGCCGATGGAGATCACGCCATGAAAACGAATACCATAAAAGCTACAGCGGAATCGGCTGAAGGAACGCTTTTTCTTGGGGACGATTGGTTCGATCCCTTGGAAGCCGGGGTGCGGACCCG
>DASYNQ010000132.1:0-2694 GCA_036008425.1 Methylocella sp.
CTCCGGGCTTTATCATGGAACCCAGCAAATCAATCAGGGACAGATGGACCGCTGGTCGATCGTCGCGACCTTGAACTATCTGCCGCACGACAAGGAAGTCGATATCGTGCTTGCCAAGGCCAAGCGATTCCAGGCAACCAAAGACGGCCGCGACACAATCAGCAAGATGGTTCGCGTCGCCGAGCTTACCCGCAACGCGTTCATCGCTGGAGATCTTTCGACCGTAATGAGCCCGCGAACGGTGATCACGTGGGCCGAGAATACGGATATTTTCGGCGACGCCGGCTTTGCGTTCCGACTGACCTTTCTCAACAAATGCGACGAATTGGAACGCACACTCGTCGCGGAATTCTATCAGCGCTGCTTTGGCAAGGAGCTGCCGGAGAGCGCGATAAATGTCGTCATGAGTTAACCGTGCCTCCGGCCATCCGCCCCCTTGGGACAAGATCTTAAAAGAGCCGCGGCTGAAACCATCGTGATGAGTTCCAACAAGAAGCCTCCCGCGAAATTGCAAGCCCCGCATGAGCCGTTCAAGCGGGCGATCGCCGGATGCATGCGCAGCCTGGCAAAAATGCCGGCGATAGAGGTCGCTTTCACGGCCGAGCGGCCGAGTCTGGTTTGGACTGGCGCGAGCGCCAAGGCGGCGCTTCCGGAGCCGTCCCGCAGGCTCGACGCACGGGAAGCCGCGATCCTGCGCGGCCACGCCGATTCGATGGCGCTACGGCTAGCCTGCCACAACAAGGACGTCCACCGGCGACTGACCCCGCCGGCACCCGTCGCACGCGCGGTTTTCGATGCCGTAGAGCAGGCGCGCGTCGAGGCGATCGGGTCACGCCGGATGCTGGGCGTCGCGGGCAATCTCGATGCAATGCTCGACGATCGCTTTCAGCGCGCCCGCTATGCCGAGATCGCGGTCCGCGCCGAGGCGCCGCTCGAAGACGCGCTGGCGATGATCGTGCGAGAGCGTTTGACTGGGCTCAAACCGCCCAGGAATGCGCAAAAAATTGTCCATCTCTGGCGTCCCTGGGTGGAGGAACGCGCCGCCGCCGATCTCGACAAGCTTGGACGGGAGATCGAGGATCAGCGGGCCTTCGCGTTTGCCGTCCACAAGCTGTTGACGGCCCTCGAAATGATTGACGAGGGCAGCCTCGACACCAATCCGGAAGAGGAAGAAGGCGACGCGGGCGAGCCGGATAGCGCCGAGAAAAACCAGCCGGAGGAAGGCGCGGAAGATCACCGCGGCGACGCGAGCCGGAGCGAAACAGCCGAGGCCTCCTCCGATCCCATGGATGAAAGCGAGATAGACGCCGCCGCGCCAACCGGCGAATCCGAGGGGGACGCCGAACTCAGTCCATCCGGCGAAGCCGGCGATCCGAGCCGCCCGCCCCCGCTTTCGCGCGCCGAACCCCGCGGCCCGGACTACAAGGCCTTCACCAAGAAATATGACGAGGTCGTCGCGGCGCAAGACCTCTGCGACGCCGAAGAACTCGAACGGCTGCGCTCCTATCTCGACAAGCAATTAAATAACCATTCCTCAATTGTCGCGCGGCTTGCCAACCGTCTCCAGCGACGCCTGATGGCGCAGCAAAGCCGGTCCTGGGAGTTCGATTTGGACGAGGGCATCCTCGATCCAGCAAGGCTTCCGCGCATCATCGTCGATCCGCGGCAGCCGCTCTCGTTCAAACGCGAGAAGGACACCGAGTTCCGCGATACGGTGGTGACGCTACTTATTGATAATTCCGGCTCAATGCGCGGGCGCCCGATCACCGTCGCTGCCACCTGCGCCGATATTTTGGCCCGCACGCTGGAGCGTTGTGGCGTCAAGGTCGAGATTCTTGGTTTTACGACCCGGGCCTGGAAGGGCGGCCAATCGCGCGAAGCCTGGCTGCAGGAAAATAAGCTAGCTTCGCCCGGCCGTCTCAACGACCTTCGCCATATCATTTACAAATCCGCCGATGCGCCTTGGCGGCGATCGCGCAAACATCTCGGGCTGATGATGCGTGAAGGTCTGCTCAAGGAAAACATCGACGGCGAGGCGCTCGATTGGGCCCACAAGCGGCTGCTCGTGCGGACCGAACAGCGCCGTATATTAATGATGATTTCCGACGGCGCACCGGTCGACGATTCGACGCTCTCGGTCAATCCCGGCAATTATCTCGAAAAGCATTTGCGCCGCGTCATCGAGGAGATCGAGACGCGCTCGCCGGTCGAACTCATCGCGATCGGAATCGGCCATGACGTGACGCGCTATTATCGCCGCGCCGTGACGATCGTCGACGCCGAGGAACTCGGCGGCGCGATGACCGAAAAACTTGCTGAACTTTTTGACGAAACGGCGACGCCGGAGTGGGCGGCGGTTCATCGCGGAGCAAGTTCCGTGCAACAGGCGGCCCGTGGTCTGTTGCATTGATCTTTGTGTCTTTACACATCAATGCCAAGACATCCGGCGGGGCCAACGACCGGCGGGGGATGGGACTTTGACAGCATTATCGTCAAGGTCGATTTGATGCCGGGCGGATGCCGGAAAGGCGCGCGCGGCGGCCGGCAGCGCCGCCGACCTGCGGCGGGCGGGATAGTTTGGACCAAGACGTTCGCCGGATAGCCGGCAACGGCATTGACGCGCGAAATCCAGTGTGCGACCACCTGTCGCCATATCCTGGCGCCCCATGAAGGTGCGAGCGCGGGCGGTTAGCT
>DASYNQ010000133.1:0-2254 GCA_036008425.1 Methylocella sp.
TTTAATAAGAAATATCGTAATTTATTTTATGACAGTGGTTTGGAGGCTGTGCTAGCGAAAGCGGGACATGCTTGCGTCGTCGTCTTCAATCTCGCTGGTTTTCGCTCTGGCGACTTGCGCGGGCCTGTTGCGGTGCTAGAACAAAAAAGAGCGTTAAAACCTGCCGAATGTCGTGGCCAAATCCCGTGAGCCGCACCAAGGGTGCCGCGGATATGCGACAAAGGAGCCGTTCGCCGGAAGCAGTCTATTTGCCATTTTGCAATAGGGGAGACAATCATGGCTGGGAGCGTCAACAAGGTCATTCTCGTCGGTAATCTCGGCCGCGATCCCGAGGTGCGGCGAACGGGCGCCGGCGATCCTATCGTCAGTTTCTCTCTCGCCACGTCCGAGTCTTGGCGCGATAAGGCCTCCGGCGAGCGCAAGGAGCGGACCGAATGGCACAATATCGTGATCTTCAACGAGAATTTGGGCAAGATCGCCGAGCAATATTGCAAGAAGGGGACGAAGATCTATCTCGAAGGGCAATTGCAGACGCGCGAATATGCCGATCGCGACGGCAATCAGCGCAAGGCGACGGAGGTCGTGCTGAACCGCTTTCGCGGCGAATTGACGCTTCTGGACAGCCGCGGCCGCGGCGACGCCGGCGGTGCCTTTGAGGCGTCCAATAGTTCTTTCGGCCGCGCGTCGCCGATGGAGCAGGCGCCGGACCGCCCTCCCACCGCCACGGGCCCGAGCCGCGCGGCGGACATCATCGACGACGACATTCCGTTCTAAAGGTGTGGCCGGGGTTCATTTGCTTTACGGACAGAGCTTTCACACCATGAGCCGGAGGGAAGCCCGGCGTTGAAAGCATCATGCGCCGCGGTTCAGGCATGCCGAAGCCTTGGCAAGTCCGCGGCATCAGTTGCGCCAAGCGATGGCGCCCTCACGGTGAGCTTGTCGAACCATCGACGATCCAACGCTCGGGCCAAACCGCAAACCCTTTCGCCGCATCCGACCGCTTAACGATCGCGACGTTGATCTCCGGCCGTGTCACACCGCCGACGCCCGGTTTTGTTTTGATTTTTTCGTGTTACACGGGCTGCTTAGGGGCTAGCCCCTAGCCGGTTACGGCCATTTCGAACGGCGAGACCGCCCCCATGCCAGATCAGGTGATCACCCGCTTCGCACCTTCTCCGACGGGTTTTCTGCATATTGGCGGCGCCCGGACGGCGCTGTTCAACTGGCTTTATGCACGGCACGCGGGCGGCAAAATGCTGCTGCGGATCGAGGACACCGACCGCGAGCGCTCGACCGGCGCGGCAATCGCCGCCATTCTGGACGGGCTATCCTGGCTCGGCCTCGATTGGGACGGTGATGTCATCTATCAGTTCCAGCGCGCCGCGCGCCACCGCGAGGCCGCCAAAAAATTGCTCGCCTCGGGCAATGCCTATTATTGCTACGCCACACCGCAAGAACTCGACAAGATGCGCGAGAAAGCGCGCGCAGAAGGACGGCCGCCGCGCTATGACGGGCGCTGGCGCGACCGCCCCGCCTCCGAAGCACCGTCAGGCGTAAAACCTGTCGTCCGGCTCAAGGCTGCCCAGGAGGGCGAAACGGTTCTCGACGACAAAGTTCAGGGCCGGGTCGCCTGGGCCAACAACGATCTCGACGACCTCGTTCTTCTGCGTTCCGATGGCACGCCGACCTATATGCTCGCCGTGGTGGTGGACGATCACGATATGGGGATCACGCATATCATTCGCGGCGACGACCATCTTACCAACGCGGCGCGGCAGATGCAGATTTATCGGGCGCTCGACTGGAGCGTCCCGGTCATGGCGCATATCCCGCTCATCCATGGCGCGGACGGGGCCAAATTGTCGAAGCGCCATGGCGCGCTCGGCGTCGATGCCTATCGCGCCATGGGCTATCTGCCCGAGGCGCTGGGCAATTATCTGGTGCGGCTCGGCTGGAGCCAGGGCGACAAGGAATTTTTTTCGAGACGGGAGATGATCGAGGCCTTCGATCTCGCGCAAGTTGGACGCTCGCCCGCCCGCTTCGACTTCGCGAAGCTCGAAAACATGAACGGGCATTATATCCGGAACACCCCCGACGAGGCTCTCGCTTCCGCGCTGGAATCCGCTCTGCCCTATCTGCCGGACGGCGCCACGGCGCTAAGCAAACTTGACGATTCCTTGCGGGCCAAGCTCTACGCGGCCATGCCGGGCCTCAAGGAGCGCGCCAAAACCTTGATCGAGCTCTTGGATGGCGC
>DASYNQ010000134.1:0-3858 GCA_036008425.1 Methylocella sp.
TCGCCGCGGCCGTAAGATCAATTCGGAACGCAAATTCTTTCCCGGCTATGTGCTGGTCAAATGCACTCTTTCCGACGATGTCTACCATCTGATTAAAAACACCCCGAAGGTCACCGGATTTTTGGGCGCGGACAAGAAGCCGATGCCGATTCCCGATAGCGAAGCGGAACGCATCAAAGGGCAGGTCGCCGAGGGCGTCGAACGGCCAAAGGCGTCGATCTCGTTTGAAATCGGCGAGACGGTGCGTGTCGCCGACGGCCCCTTCGCTTCCTTCAACGGGACCGTCGAGGACATCGACGAGGGCCGTTCCAGGGTCAAAGTCGCGGTTTCGATCTTCGGCCGCGCGACGCCGGTGGAGCTGGAATACGCGCAGGTCGAAAAGGTCTGAGCATTTGCTGCCGGAGGCGTCCGGCCAGCCCGGCGAAAAGTGCGGAGGTCTGGCTTTCGCCACCGACCATAGGCATGTTTGCCCGGCCGCTTCGCATATTTCGCTCCCGCCGGGGCAGGGGGAAAATTGGGGATGAGTGTGGGCTAAGGGGATTTGAGAAAGGCACCATCAGTCGCGCTTTGCAACCGATGGCATGAACCTATGGGATGAGACGTGGGAGACCGGTCCGCCGTGCCAGACGGCGGCCGTGTCGGACCACGACCGCAACCGCCGCGCCAAAGGGCCGGTATTGTCTGGGAGTAGGGCAATGGCAAAGAAGATCACGGGTTACGTGAAGCTTCAGGTGCCGGCCGGGGCGGCCAATCCTTCGCCTCCGATCGGTCCCGCGCTGGGGCAGCGCGGCTTGAACATTATGGAATTTTGCAAGGCCTTCAACGCCAGGACGGCGCAGATGGAAAAAGGCACCCCGATCCCGGTGGTCATTACCGCCTTCCACGACCGGTCCTTTACTTTCGAGATGAAGTTGCCGCCGGTTTCCTTTTTCTTAAAGAAGGCGTCGGGCATTCAGTCGGGCTCGAAAACCGCCGGCCGCGGTTTTGCCGGCAAGATCACGAAAGCGCAAATTCAGGAGATCGCCGAGAAAAAACTGCCCGATCTCAATTGCGCCTCGGTCGAAGCGGCGATGCGGATGATCGAGGGCTCCGCCCGTTCCATGGGCCTTGAAATAGTGGGGTAGGGCGATGGCACATTTCGGCAAGCGCGTGCACAAGGCGCGCGAGGGAATTGACCGGATCAAGCTCTATCCGGTCGCCGAGGCGGTCAAGCTCGTCACGGATCGCGCCAATGCGAAGTTCGACGAGACCGTCGAGATTGCGATGAATCTCGGGGTTGACCCCAAGCACGCCGATCAGATGGTGCGCGGCGTGGTCAACCTCCCGAACGGAACCGGGCGCAGCCTGCGGGTGGCGGTGTTCGCGCGCGGCGCCAAGGCCGACGAGGCCAAGGCGGCGGGGGCGGACGTTGTGGGCGCGGAGGACCTGGTTTCGACCGTCCAAGGCGGCACGATCGCCTTCGACCGTTGCATTGCCACGCCGGACATGATGCCTCTCGTCGGCAGGCTCGGCAAGGTTTTGGGTCCGCGCGGCCTGATGCCCAATCCGAAGGTCGGCACCGTAACCATGGACATCGCCGGCGCGGTCAAGGCCTCGAAGGGCGGGGCAGTGGAGTTTCGCGTCGAGAAAGCCGGGATCGTCCAAGGCAGCGTGGGCAAAGCCTCCTTCGCGCAGGAGAAACTTGTTGAAAACATCGTTGCATTCGTGGATGCGGTGGCCAAGGCCAAGCCTCAGGGCGCTAAGGGCACCTATATTCAACGTGTCGCGATTTCCTCGACCATGGGTCCTGGGGTCAAGGTCGATCCCGCGACGCTTACGCTCTAAACCGTCGCGGTTGCGCGAAATTTGCATTTCGGGCCTTGGCATGAGAGATCGTTCGGGTTAAATAGAAGGGTTGGGGCGGATCGGAAATAGCGGCCCCGCATCCATGAAGTTTCCGCGGTGGCGGGGTGGCGGCGACTTTCGCTTCCGGCGAAGGTGTTTCGTGACGCGGTGGATAAGGCTGGAGGATAGGCGGTGACGCCTGTCCCTTCCGGCCATGTCCTGTCCGAGACCGCCGGATCGAGAAGCCGTTACGTCTTGGTCGAATTCAAGCGTAATTCCTTGAGCGCCGATTCGGCATTGCCGGCGACGCGATCTGAGTCGGCATAGACGGGGCAACAACAAGGATTTGATCGCGGGAAGGCTTCGCCTTTTTGCTTCCTTCGGTTTTGGTCTATCCCTCTGTCCGGCGTGGCCTGTCCGTTCCGGGGACAGGCACAGCGTCGCCTCGACGGGTGGTTCGCCCGCCGCGTTAAACTGGTGGCAGATGCAGCCCGGGCAAGGAGATACACCGTGGACAGAGCGGAAAAGAAACAATGCGTCGCTTCCTTGACCGATGTCTTCAAAACGACATCGGTGGTGGTGGTCGCTCATTATTCCGGCCTGAGCGTGGTTCAATTGCAAGCTTTGCGCAAGCAAATGCGCGCGGCTGGAGCCACGGTGCAGGTCGCCAAGAATCGTCTCGTCAAGATCGCTCTTCAAGGCACGGAGGCCGTGTCGATTTCGGAGCTGATGCGGGGTCCGACCCTGATCGCCTATTCGGACGACCCGGTCGCGGCGCCGAAGGCCGCGGTGGCTTTTGCCAAGAATCACGACAAGCTCGTGATCCTGGGCGGCGCCATGGGGGCGACCGCGCTCAACGTCGATGCCGTGCGCTCGCTTGCGACGCTGCCGTCATTGGATGAACTGCGTGCCAAACTCGTTGGCCTCATCCAGGCACCGGCGGCGAAGCTCGCGCGGCTTACAACCGCGCCGGCCGCCAAGCTCGCGCGCGTTTTCGCGGCCTACGCCGGAACAGATGCCGCCTGACATCTTCATCTTGTGCGACTTACAAGCGTTTTGGATTTGAATTGAAGGAACTGAAAATGGCTAAGCTGGAAAAGATTGTCGAGGACCTCTCGAACCTCACCGTGCTCGAAGCCGCCGAACTCGCCAAGCTGCTGGAAGAAAAATGGGGCGTGTCCGCGGCCGCGGCTGTCGCTGTCGCCGCGGGACCCGCGGCCGGCGCGGCGGCGGCGCCGGCGGAGGAGCAGACCGAATTCACCGTGATCCTCGCGGCGATCGGCGCCAAGAAAATCGAAGTCATCAAGGAAGTGCGCGCGGTGACTGGGCTTGGCTTAAAGGAGGCAAAGGATCTCGTCGAAGCCGCGCCTAAGCCCGTCAAGGAAGGCGTGAGCAAGGAGGAAGCCGAAAAGATCAAGGCGGCGCTCGAAAAAGCGGGCGCCAAGGTGGAGTTCAAGTGATCGCGGCTTTGCCGCTTCCGCGGTTTGATGTTTGGCAAGGCGGCGGCGAAGATTGAGGCCGTCGCGGCCGTGCTGAAACATTGATTCCTTTGTTAACGAGTAAGTCTGGACACTTATCGAATCTTTTCGCGGTATTTCACCGTGAACGTTTGGCTGAGAAAGTCCCGCCCCTTCAGCGCCCCGGCTGGACGCGGGTCTAACGAATTTCCACTCGAGAAAATCGTTGTTTACACGAGGTGCGAGGAGCGAAATGGCTCATAATATGGCTCATAATATGGCGCAGACGTTCACCGGCCGTAAGCGTATCCGCAAATTTTTCGGGCATCTCCGCGAGGTCGCGGAAATGCCGAATTTGATCGAAGTTCAAAAGGCATCCTATGACCAGTTCCTACTCGTTGACGAGCCGCGAGGCGGGCGTCCGGACGAAGGGCTGCAAGCGGTTTTCAAATCGGTTTTCCCGATTTCGGATTTTTCCAACGCGGCGCTGCTCGAATTTGTCAAATATGAGTTTGAGCCGCCGAAATATGACGTCGACGAATGCCGCCAGCGCGGCATGACCTTCGCCGCGCCACTC
>DASYNQ010000135.1:0-2578 GCA_036008425.1 Methylocella sp.
TCCCGGCTCCAGCCGCGCTCGCCCAGGAGATCGATCATGTTGAGAAGGGCGTTGCGCGCCGCGAGCGTGACGTCGCCATTGGCGTTGCTGCCGTCCTCGCGCACCGGCATGCCCATGGTCGCGATGAAATTCCGCGGCGCCGCCCAGGGCGCGGCCGTGAAATACCCGGGATGGGCAAAGCGCGGCCAGACGATATTGCGCCGCGCCGCCTCGCCGCGATGGAGGCGAAAGCGGACGGTCACCGCGGCGCCCATCTCGACCGCGGTGCCGCAGCATTCGGAATCGCCTTGGGCAAAATGCCCATCGCCCACCGAGTAGAGCGCGCCTTCGACATTGACCGGAACGAAGAGCCGCGAGCCCGCCGTCATCTGCTTCACGTCGGCATTGCCGCAATTCTCGCGCGGCGGGATGGTGCGCAGTCCCTCGGCGGCGATCGCCTCCGTCGCCGGCACGGCACCGTCGCGCTCCGGCGGGAACGCCGTACCGCCGCGCGCCCGGAGCTCGGCTTCGCGCGTCATCCATCGCGCCAGTTGCTCGCGCGAGGGGGCGACACCTTCCGTGCCCATGAAGGCGGCATTGGGAATGCGCAGTCCCGGGAGAGACGCGGACGTGGCCCAGTCCTTGTCGAGATCCCAATGCACGAGATAGGGCCGCTCGAAAAGGTCGTGCAGGAATCCGAGGCTTGGCGCGAGCCTGGTCCAGGCATGCCGCTCCGGCGCGATCGCCAGATGCTCCACCTCGAGCAGGTCGCCCGGCATCGCGCCTTTGACGAAGACGGGGCCGGTCAAGGGATGCACGACGTGGCGATTCATGGTCGCGAGATCGGCGGCGGCGACGCCCGGCCGGATCTGGCCGTCCGACGCGTCGCGCGTCTCGAGCGTCACCTCCTCCATCGGCGCGACTTCGACGACCGGCGGAATGTCCGGATGCCAGCGATTATGTCCTTTGCCCGGCTCGTCCTTGAGCGGCTTGGCGCGGTCGATCTCGATGCTCTTGGCCATGGCGGCACCTCGGTCGCGGACAGGAGGACGGCGAGAGCCGTACCACCCGGCCACAGCGCGGACAAGCCGCTCGCTGCCCCGCGGCCGCCGCGGTCGTCGCCCGTGTCCGCGACAGGCGAGGACTGCGGGGGAGCAGCTCTAACTGTTGTGCCGCGCTAGGGCGGTTCTCGGCCAGTACCCAACGACCGCAGCCCTGATGGACGTAGGGCGGCGATCGTCGCATCTGTCAAACACACGCGACTCCGCGCCAAAGTATCGCGTTTCGGTCGTCTGCTCGTCGCATTTCCCGCGCAAATCAATTGACCGCAATTTTCTCTCGACAAATGCACGAGACATATTTGCAACGCCTCTTCGTCTTTGGCGGCGAAAGTTTCCATCGGCGCTCGAAATCATGTAGTAGGTCGGCGCCGCTGTTCGATCGAGAGTCACGCACCTTCATTGGGGACGGATATGCGCCATGCAATCTTCGCGGGATTTGTTCTGACCTGTCTGGGCGGCGCGGCCGGCCATGCCGAAAGCCCGTGGTATCTGAGCGGCAGCGTCGGCGGGTATTTTCGCGAGGGAGACAGCGGTCCCGTTACCATCACCAATCACATCATTACGGCGCCGGGTACCCTCAAAGAATCCTACGATCCGGGGATCATCGCGAATTTGGCGCTCGGCTACCGGCTGCCCGCCCGATTTCGTGTCGAGCTCGAAGCGGGATATGCCGAATACCAGGCGGCGACAGTGAATCCGAGCAGCGCGCCATTTCCTACGCTCCGGGGTCAAGACTTCAATCGCCAATCCGGCGGGCAATCCCGCCGGGACATGGGCACCGTGAACGTCTTCTACGACTTGCCGATCGCTGGCCAATTCGTGCCCTATGTCGGTGGCGGCATCGGCGGCGAGCACGGCGAGCTGACGAGAGCCGTCTTTGCCGACGCCAACGGCAACCGGTTCGACCAATCCGGCGGCGAGAGCACGCGCGGCGTCGCCGTGGTCGAAGGCGGAGTCACCATCACCCTCAGTCCTGCTTTCGCCGTCGTTCCCGCCTATCGCTATTTGCGGATCTTCGGCGGCGGCGCCGGCTTCAATGCGAGCGAGGCCGCGCACATCGTGAAGCTCGGTCTCCGCTACAGTTTTTGAGGCCGGTTTACCGGCGGCGGAGCTCGGCCGATGCCCTGGTAGATCTCTAGAATTCGACGGGATCTGCCGCATTGTGACGACGCCCATTCGATCGGGGGGCTGTCCCGTGCTGGAAACGCCGCGGCTTCTGATGCGCCCGTTCGTCGTCGATGACGCGCCCGCCTTGTTTCGTATCCTTGGGGATCCGCACGTCATGCGCTTCAGCGTTGGCGGGCCACACCAAGACGCGGCAGTCACGGCGCGATGGATCGAAGGAGCGATCCGCCATCAGGACAAATACGGCTTCGCGATGTCGGCCGTACTAAGCCGCGATGATTCCGAGCTCATCGGGAAATGCGGCTTGGCCGTTCTCGACGATGGCCGGACCGAGATCGGCTACCGGATGCGGCGGGACAGATGGGGCGCCGGCTATGCGACCGAGGCCGCGCGGGCTTGGCTCGACCGCGGTT
>DASYNQ010000136.1:0-2569 GCA_036008425.1 Methylocella sp.
GCGCGGCAACGACAGCCGCCAAGATTATTTGCGCGCGACATTGCGGCTTAGCGAAACGGGCCTCCCCGTCGCGACTCCATTCGAGATACAGGACTCCTCGCTTCTGCGCCTTCTCGCGCAAGCGCAATGCCTGGTGATCCGCGAACCTCACGCCGAGCCCGCGTCGGCCGGCGATTTATGCCGGATCATCCGGCTTGGTTTTTGACATGGTTTTTTGCGCGTGAACCGGTGCGTAGCCGTTCCCGCTCGAATCCGCGCGGCGGTTGACAAAGCGGCCAGCGCGATGTCCCTCGCACTCTGATGGAAAAGCGAATCAACGTCGATCTCCTCGTTATTGGCGGCGGCGTCAACGGAGCCGGGATCGCGCGCGACGCCGCCGGGCGGGGCCTTTCCGTGATGCTCTGCGAGCAGGGCGATCTTGCCGACGCGACGTCGTCGGCGTCGAGCAAGCTCATTCACGGCGGGCTGCGTTATCTCGAATACTACCAGTTCCGCTTCGTGCGCGAGGCGCTGTTGGAGCGGGAGGTGCTGCTTGCTATCGCGCCGCACATCGTTTGGCCCGCTCGTTTCATCCTGCCGCACGACAAGGGGTTGCGCCCTGCCTTGGTGATCGAGGCAGGTCTCTTTCTTTACGATTGGCTCGCGCGGCGCAACCGCTTGGGCCGCTCGCGCCGCCTCGATCTGCGGCCGGCCAAGGAGGGCGCCCCGCTCAAGGATCGTTTGACGACGGGTTTTGCTTATTCGGACTGCCGCGTGGACGATGCCAGACTTGTTGTGCTGAACGCCGTCGATGCCCGCGAACGCGGCGCTTCTATCCGCACCAGAACGCGCTGCGTTTCAGCGAAGCGCGAGCACGGCATGTGGCAGGCAACGCTCCTCGATATGCGCGTGGCGGCGACAACGATCGTGACGGCACGCGCGCTCGTCAATGCGGCGGGGCCCTGGGCCGCCGAGGTGTTCAACGGGGTAACCGGCCACGATGCCGGCAAAAAACTCCGTCTCGTCAAGGGTAGCCACATCGTCGTGCCCCGCATGTACGAAGGAGACCAAAGTTACGTCCTGCAAAACGAGGATCGCCGCGTCATCTTCGTGATGCCCTATGAAATGGATTATACGCTCATTGGCACGACCGAGATCCCTTTTGAGGGAGATCCCTCGAAGGCGAGGATAAGCGTGGAAGAAATCAGCTATCTCTGCGCCGCGGTGTCGCGCTATTTCCGCAAGCCGTTACGCCCGTGCGACGTTGTTGAAAGTTTTTCCGGGGTCCGGCCGCTCTATGACGACGGCGCGGCAAATGCGTCCGCCGCTGCCCGCGCGTATGTCCTCGATCTCGACGCGCCGGAGGGCAGCGCGCCGCTCCTTTCGGTTTTCGGCGGCAAAATCACCACCTACCGGCGCTTGGCGGAGGATGCGCTAGAGCTGCTATCGCCGCACCTGAAGGCCCCGTACACAAAACGGTGGACCGCGACGGCGCCGCTGCCCGGCGGCGACATGGAAAGCGGCGATTTCGACCTGTTTTTGCGCACGTTGCGCGGCAAATATCCTTGGCTCGATGCAGCGACCGTGGCCCGCTTGGCCCGCGCGTATGGCACGCGGGTTGAGATGATTCTCGGCAAGGCGCGTAGCGCCGACGATCTCGGTGTCGATTTTGGCGCGGGGCTCTTTCAAGCCGAGATCGATTATCTCATCGGCCAGGAATTCGCGCTGGCCGCCGACGATATTTTGTGGCGGAGGTCGAAACGAGGCCTGCACCTTTCGCCGGTCGAACGCGCCCGCGTGAGCGCCTATCTTGATACACCCGCACGTGGCCAAATAGGACCGGCGTTCAACTCCATAAGATCGCCCTAGACATCTTCGGCGACTTGGAACTAGCCGGCCGGCCACCGCCGGTTTACAGCCTTGCCTGTCGCGTTAGTTTCACTTGCCAACAGCTATAAATTGACTGCAAGACGAAACAGGCCGCTTGGCAACGAGCAAATTCGTCGCGATGATCGTCGGGATCTGGCTATGGGGAGTGTAGGCAATGACGGCAGACGGGCTGGCCACCATACTCAGCAGCTTTGGGCCGAAGGCAACGATGGATCGGCTCGAGGCCGAGATCAAGGCCAAGGGCATGACCGTGTTTGCCCGCATCGATCATGCGGCGGGAGCCGCCGAGGCCGGTCTGCCACTGCGGCCAACGGAACTGCTGATCTTCGGCAGCGCCAAAGCCGGTACGCCGCTCATGCAGGCCGACCAGGCGACCGGCATCGATCTACCGTTGAAGGCGCTGGTCCTTGAGGATGCGGCCAGCAAGGTCTGGCTCACCTGCAATGATCCGCACTGGGTCGCAAAGCGGCACGGGCTTGGCGCGGCCGTCGCTCAGACCGTCGATGCGCTGGCCGCCGCGCTCAACGCCGTTGCGACAAAAGCAACGAAATCACCCTGACGCTTAGCGACCCTTCACGATGAACGAGGAGCGCAATGATTCGAGGCTATAGCGACCATGCGGCCAATGAGCGGACGTTTCTTGCCTGGGTGCGCACCGGCATCGCCGTGATTGCCTTCGGGTTCGTCATCGAGAAGTTCA
>DASYNQ010000137.1:0-3461 GCA_036008425.1 Methylocella sp.
TAACAGTCGAACCTTGGTGACGGTCGAGGTTCGGTCAAAAACCGGTAAGGGTTGACGCTTGGTCACACAAAGCTTGGTCACGCAATGTCTGGTCAAATGTAAGTCTCGGTCGCTCTAAGTCGCGGTTCATAACTAAGCTAGGTCGCGAATTGACGCTTGATCACAGTTAGAAATTATGTAATCGCTACACCATGGTTGCGTCGGCGGGGCTCTGGCCGCTCTCAAGCCCCCTCGCCGGCCAGAAGCGCCCGCCGATCCTCCCCGGCGGGCGCTTTCTTTTGTTCGGAGGCCGGGAGCGCCCCTCGCCGCAGCCGAGGGTAAGCTCTGCCGCGAATCCGGTTCCACTGGCGTGGATCATGGTCTAAACTTTCGGCCATGTCAGAGCCCCGCCCCCTGGCTCCCATTCATGTGATCGGCGGCGGCCTTGCCGGCAGCGAGGCGGCCTGGCAAATCGCGCGGCAAAACGTCCCCGTCGTGGTTCACGAGATGCGGCCGTCGCGCAAGACGCCAGCGCATCAGACTGGAGACCTCGCCGAACTCGTCTGTTCGAATTCGTTTCGCGCCGACGATCCGCAAACGAGCGCGATTGGCATTTTGCACCGCGAAATGCGGTGCCTCGATTCCCTCATCCTGGCCGCCGCCGATGCGCATAAGCTGCCAGCCGGAGGGGCGCTCGCGGTCGACCGCGGCCAATTTTCGAGATGCGTCACCGAGATGGTTTGCGGGCACGCGCTCATTAAACTGGTTCGCGAGGAAATCGACGGTCAGCCGCCGCTCGCCTGGGACAATGTGATCATCGCGAGCGGGCCTTTGACATCGCCCTCCCTTTCCGCGGCGATCGGCGCGCTGACCGGCGAGCGCGATCTTTCCTTTTTCGATGCGATCGCCCCGGTCGTGCATTGGGAGTCGATCGACACGGAGAAGGCGTGGTTTCAGTCGCGCTACGACAAGGCGGGGCCGGCCGGAACCGGCGCCGATTACATCAATTGCCCGCTGACGCAAGATCAATATTTTGCCTTCGTGGACGCTCTTGTCGACGCCGATCGAGCCGAGCCCCACACGCTCGCGGAGGAAGACACGCCCTATTTCAATGGCTGCCTGCCAATCGAAATCATGGCGGAGCGCGGCCGCGAGACGTTGCGGCACGGACCAATGAAGCCATTCGGCCTGACCAATCCGCATCCCGGCAGCGCAAAGCCCTATGCCGTCGTGCAACTGCGCCAGGACAATGCGCTCGGCACGCTCTACAATATGGTCGGCTTTCAGACGAAGTTGAAACATCGCGCGCAGGTTGAAATATTCCGCACCATTCCGGGCCTGGAAAATGCGTCCTTCGCCCGTCTCGGCGGGATGCACCGCAACACCTTTCTGAACTCGCCCAAATTGCTCGATGGCGCCTTGCGGCTCAGGGCCGATCCGAGGCTGCGGTTCGCGGGCCAGATCACCGGCTGCGAAGGCTATGTCGAAAGTGCCGCGATCGGGCTCGCCGCGGGCCGCATGGCGGCGGCGGAGCGAACAGGCGAGGCTTTCGCGCCGCTCCCGCCGACGACCGCGCTCGGCGCTCTCATCAATCATATTACCGGCGGACACATCGGGATCATCGACGCCGGGGCGCCTTCGTTTCAACCGATGAACATTAATTTTGGACTTTTCCCGCCGATTGCCGGGAACGCGTCCGGCGGCAAGACATTGCCTGGCAAGGAAACAGCTCTGAGCCGCAAAGCCGCGATCGGCTTGCGGGCCGCGCGCGATTTGGACAGCTGGATCGCAGCGCATCACACTTGCGCGGCCGAATGAGCGTGGAACACCCCGCCCTCTGTTTTCAAATCAACGCCGCCCCAGCCCATGGTTCCAAGGGATTAAACTCGGCGCCCGCTAGAATATTGTCTCGCCGCCCAAAAGGCCAAGCACAAGGAAAACGATAAACACAATGATGAAAATAATGAACAGTATACGCGCGATCCCGCCGGCGGCCGCCGATATGCCGGTGAACCCGAGGATACCGGCGACAATGGATATCACGAGAAAGAGGAGTGCCAATCTCAGCATATGCGATCCCCGGAAAAATTTGTGGCCCTTCGGCCCTACGTCAGGTTGAATTCAGAAGTCACCAGAAGGTTCCGCGCGACGTCTTTCTTGTTCGGGCGTCGAGTCATTTCGGTGCGAGAAAAATTTCCGCCGCGAGTCCGGCGAAAAGCATAAGTCCCGCGTCGCGGTTCGAACGAAACAGGCGCAACGCAAGGGCGCCATTGCCGGGATCGACCCGCATCACCTGCCAAGTAAGATGCGACGCGAAAAGCAACAGGCCGCCTTGCGCCGGCGAGCCCGCGCCGGCGGCAAGCAATGCCGCTTCGATGCACATGACCGCGACCGCATAGAGAGATCCAATCCCCAAACGAAGGCGCTCGCCAAAAAGCCGCGCGGTCGAGCCGATGCCGACGAGCGCGTCGTCCTCGATGTCCTGCACCGCATAGATTGTGTCATAACCGATGGTCCAGAAAACCGCGCCGAGATAGAGCCATAGCGGCGCGGACGCGAGCGATCCCAGGGCTGCCGCCCACCCAACCAGAGCACCCCATGCGAAAGCTGCGCCCAGAACCGCTTGCGGCCAGGAGCTGATTCGCTTCATGAAAGGATAGAGCCCGACGACGCCAAGCGAGGCAAATCCCAAAAGGATCGTAAAGCCGTTGAAACTTAAAAGCACAGCAAGTCCGGCAAGACATTGCGTGGCAAGAAAGACGGCCGCGGCCGTTACGCCGATGCGTCCCGAGGCGAGCGGACGCCATTTCGTGCGCTCCACCTTCGCATCGATGTCACGATCGATAATGTCATTATAGGTCGAGCCGGCGCCCCGCATGACGACGGCTCCGGCGAGAAACAAGAGAAGGTCGCGGACGCGTAACGGTCCGCCTTGATAAATGCTCGCGAGCGCGCTCGACCACCAGCAGGGCAACAGAATCAGCCACCAACCGATCGGGCGATCGAGGCGCGCGAGCTGAAGCAAGGGATGCCAGGATTTTGGCGCGAGCCGGAGGACGAACTGCCCCGCGACCGAATCGGGCAGAACGGCAAACCGGCGGGGGGCGTTTGCGGGAGGCCCGGCAAGACTGGCCGGCGGGGATCGATCGCACGGGCCGGAAACTTCTTGCCCAGTCGGGCGTTGCGTCACAGCGGCCCGGCGGGCAGCTTCGGCTGTGGCACGTTGAGCGCGCCGGAGGCCTGCTGCTCTTGTGCTTTCTTCATCTTCGCCGCGACGGTGCAGGCTTGATTGGCGACCTTGCCGGACTTGCTGGTGCTCGCCGAAATATTTTGGAAAGCTTCGTCGGGAACCGCGCACCAATCCTTGTTCTTTGTTAAATAAGCAACGAGCTCGTGCTCGACGGCGACCAGCGCGCGCAGCTTCGGACAAGCGGCTACCGGTTCGAGCTGTTTCTTGCCGCCCTGGGCGAGTTTATTGAGTT
>DASYNQ010000138.1:0-2669 GCA_036008425.1 Methylocella sp.
GGAGGCGGGGGCGGTGCCACGCCAAGATCCGCCGCGAAGGTGGATGTTCCGGTCAATAAAACGCCAGCCGCCGCGCCGGCCAAACACCACAAGAAATCTCGCTTCATGGAATCGCTCCCCTCTGTCGCTTCACCTTTAGCCATCGTTGTCGGCATTGACTCTTACCACCAACGCAAAACCTAACAAGCGCGCCGGAGCCACAATCTCGCGTTAATCGCAAAACGAGGTTGCAATTTCGCGGTGTGTTGCATTTTTGTTGCACCTCCGGTAGCGGATTACTTCGTGAACGACTCCGGCGGATTTGGAATATTGCAAATCCCCGCCGGCGTGGCTGGGCTTTGCCCGGTGGGGAGCGTGTCCCTATTAAGATTCGGAAGCGCTCTTTTTATAAAGAATTATACAAAGAGGACATCAGCTGTGAAGCGGCGGCGCCGGTTGCGAACCTTTGTTGCCGAGCTGCATGGACACTTCCTTTATCGCTCTCCGGCGAACCGGCGAGCCGCGCGAATTTCGGGCGAAGCACTTGACTCGTCCTTTTTGCAATGCCACTCGCTGCGCTCACGAGAAACGCGGCATAAAATGCGGCATAAAACAATGTGGGATGGGATGTCCAAGGCTTTCGTTTTTCCAGGGCAAGGATCGCAGGCGGTCGGCATGGGCAAGGCCTTGGCGGAGGCTTTCCCGCAGGCCCGCAGGGTCCTGGCCGAGGTTGACGAGGCCCTGGGGCAAAATCTGTCCGAGCTCATGTTCGAAGGTCCGCGGGCCGAACTCACCCTGACCGCGAATGCGCAGCCAGCCTTGCTGGCGGTGAGCCTCGCCGCCGTCCGCGTGCTCGAAGCCGAGGCCGGACTGAATCTTGCGCGGGACGCCGGCTTTGTCGCTGGCCATTCGCTCGGCGAATATTCGGCGCTCGCCGCGGCGGGCGCGTTGGGCGTGGGGGCGGCCGCGAAACTGCTGCGCGTACGCGGGCTCGCCATGCAGGAGGCCGTGCCGGTTGGCACCGGCGCGATGGCGGCGCTGCTTGGGCTCGATTACGACGCGGCCCTCGCAATCGCCAAGCAAGCGGCCGATGAAACAGGCGGCGGCGCGATCTGCGAAATCGCCAACGATAATGGCGGTGGCCAGGTTGTGGTGTCCGGGTCCCGCGCCGCGGTGCATCGCGCGATCGAAATCGCCAAGGCGCGAGGCGCGCGCCGTTCGATTCTGTTGCCGGTGTCGGCGCCGTTTCATTGCGCCTTGATGCAACCCGCCGCCGCGGCCGTGGCAGCGGCGCTCGCCACGGCCGCCATCAAGCCGCCCTGTGTTGCGCTCGTCTCAAATGTCCTGGCCGCGCCGGTCACCGAGCCGGAAGAGATCCGCAAGCTTCTTGTCGCCCAGGTGACCGGCGTGGTGCGCTGGCGTGAAAGCATGGCTTTTATGGCGAGCCGGGGGATTTCTCTTTTCGTCGAATGCGGCGCCGGAAAAGTCTTGGCGGGGCTTGTCAAAAGGATCGCCGGCGCGGCGCGCGGCGTTTCAATTGGAATCCCGGCCGACATCGATCTTTACCGGGCCATGGCTTAAGCCCTGGCGGCCGTCACGGGAGTTTCATTGGCGCATGTTCGATCTTACCGGCAAGACCGCCCTCGTCACGGGCGCGAGCGGCGGCCTCGGCGGCGCCATCGCGCGGGCCTTGCATGACCGAGGCGCGATCGTCGCGCTATCGGGCACCCGCCGCGATGCGCTCGCCGCGCTCGCCGCCGAACTTGAAACCGACGTCCATGTCTTTCCTTGCGATCTTGGCCATAAATCCGCGACGGAAGCGCTGGTTCCCGCCGCCGAGGCCGCGATGGGAAGCGTCGACATCCTTGTCAATAATGCCGGCGTGATTAGGGACAATCTCTTCATGCGCATGAAGGACGACGAATGGGACAGCATTCTCGGCGTCAATCTGACCGCCGCCTTTCGTCTCTCCCGCGCCTGCCTCAAGGGGATGCTGCGCAAGCGTCATGGGCGCATAATCGGGATCAGCTCGATCGTTGCGGTGACCGGAAATGCGGGTCAGGGCAATTATGCCGCCGCGAAGGCGGGAATGATCGGCATGTATAAGAGTCTCGCCGCCGAGGTGGCGAGCCGCAACGTGACCGTAAATTGCATCGCGCCAGGGTTTATAGAGAGTCCGATGACCGATTCCTTGAATGAAAAACAGAAAGCGGCGATCCTCGCCGCGGTACCGATGGGACGGCTCGGAACCGGCGCCGAAATCGCCGCCGCGGTCGTTTACCGGGCAAGTTCGCAAGCCTCCTATGTCACCGGCCAGACCCTCCATGTAAATGGTGGAATAGCAATGATTTAAATAGGATATGAGGCTGTTCGCGGGTATCGCGCGGGCTCTCGCCAACCGCGCTGAAGTATGTTACCAACCCGCTCAAGTGATCAGGGAGGCAGTTCGCGGGCGCCCGCATCGCGTCGACGCCTGCCTGGGGCGGCGAATTGTAAGCAAATTCCGAGGACGAGGAACAAACAACCATGAGCGATGTCGCCGAGCGCGTGAAAAAGATTGTAGTGGAGCACCTCGGTGTCGATGCCGACAAAGTCATCGACAGCGCCAATTTCATGGAGGACCTTGGCGCCGATTCTCTCGACACGGTCGAGCTCGTCATGGCGTTCGAAGAGGAGTTCGGCGTCGAGAT
>DASYNQ010000139.1:0-4785 GCA_036008425.1 Methylocella sp.
CATTCAAAATCAGAACGTGCGTTTTAACATCGACGTGGAGGTGAGACGCAACGAGCGGCGATTTGACGACATGCGCGGCGTTTTCTCCTACGACGTAATTATCGACGCCATCAAAATCATCCTCGGGCGGGGCCATGTCGAGTTGATCGAGACGCTGGCGAGCGGGATCGCGGACGAAATTTTGCGTTACCCATGTGTGACGCGGGTTTGCGTGCGGGTTGAAAAACTCGATGTCGTGCGAGGCACGGTTGGCATCGAGATCAAACGCAAACGCGCGGCGGAACAGGCCGCCGGTGGCGAGCGCGTGCCGGTCCTCCCGGGCAATGCCGCGTAACCGGAAATCATCGAACGTCACGATCGTCAAACTTGGCGGCAGTCTCGCGTATACGCCGCAGTTCGCGGCCTGGCTTGAAGCGCTAGCCGCATGGGGCGGCCCGCTCATTCTCGTCCCCGGCGGAGGTGCTTTTGCCGATTGCGTGCGGGCGGCACAAGGCGCGATGGGGTTTAACGATACGGCGGCCCACCGCATGGCGCTCAATGCGATGGGGCAATTCGGCATCGCGCTTGCGGCGTATTCGGATGCGTTTACATTGGCGGCCTCCCGCGATGAATTGGACAGCGCATTGAGCGTCGGCGAAATTCCCGTCTGGCTGCCGGAGAAGATGGTTCTTGGCGCTTCGGACGTGCCCGAGTGTTGGGAGGTGACCTCGGATTCGCTCGCGGCTTGGCTCGCCCGGACCTATGGCGCTCGCCGGTTGCTACTCATCAAGGCCAGCGATCTGGCGGCGTCGGGTTCTGCGCGTGATCTTGCCGCGGACAAAATCGTCGATCCGCTGTTTCCACGCTTCGCGGCGCAAAGCCGTGCGGAGGTCTGGCTCGCCGGTCCGGCATCCCTCGCTGGAGCCGCGTCCGTCTTACGAGGCGGCGGAATGCCCGGCATCAGAGTCGCGCTTCCATGAGATGGTCCGGGCGTTTAAAGATTGATGTGGTCCAGCGCGCGGCATGGATAGGCAACACATGATCAAGGTCGTCACGCCGCGCTGGGGTTGGGCGCTCACCGGTTCCGGTCATTTCTTCAACGAGTGCCTCGATCTCGCGCGCGAATTGGAGCATGTCGACCTCTTCGTCAGCAAAGCCGCCGGCGAAGTGTTGCGCCAGTATAAGCAAAAGCTTGACCTGCCGAAGACCGCCCGCGTGTACAAGGATACCGCCGCGAGCTCGCCGCAGGTGGGCTATTTTTATCATGGGGTGTACCACACGCTCGTCGTGGCACCCGCGACGTCGAATGTCGTTGCCAAATTCGTCTATGGGATCTCGGATAATCTCGCGAGCAACGTTTTTGCCCAGGCGGGCAAGTGCCGGGTTCCTTCCATAGTATTTGCGTGCGATACCGCGCCGGAGCTTGAGACCCGCTCGCCCGACGGCATGGTGAAGGTCTTTCCGCGCCGGATCGATCTCGAAAATTTCGAGAAACTGAAAAGCTTCGAGGCGACGCATGTCGCGGAGAGTTTAAGCGAACTGAAAGAGCTCGTCGCACGCCGAAGGAGTGATTTGACAGTGGCATGACCGAACGTCTTCTCTTTCTCACCGGCCATCTTGCCTATCCGCCCCTCGACCGGCTTATGCGGTCCCTGGGCGAGACCTCCTTCAGCTGGAAGGTGTGCGATATCGGGGTCAAGGTGGCCGCGTTGATGACCGAAGCCATTATCATGCGCCGCCTCGCCCGCCCGATTTCCGCGGATCGCATTATCTTGCCCGGCCGTTGCCGCGCCGATCTCGCGCGTCTGTCGAACCATCTCGGTGTGCCGGTGGCGCGCGGGCCGGACGAACTGAGCGATCTTCCAGCCTATCTCGGGCGTGGCGGGCAAGCGAAGGACCTGTCGGGTTTTTCGATTCGTATTTTCGCGGAGATCGTCGATGCTTCTGTGCTTCCGGTTGCGGCCTTGCTCGCGCGCGCGGCGGCCATGCGAAACTCTGGCGCCGACGTGATCGACGTCGGATGTCTTCCCGACACGCCATTTCCGCATCTCGAGGCGTGCATCCGCGCTTTGAAAGCGGCTGGGCATCTTGTCAGCGTCGATTCCGCCGACCGGCAAGAACTCGCGCGCGGCGCCAATGCCGGAGCGGATTTTCTTCTAAGCCTCGATGAAGGCACTCTTGATATCGCGGAGGGCACGGGCGCCACGCCAATCCTGGTGCCGGCGCCGCACGGCGATCTCGATTCCCTTGTCCGCGCCGCGAACGACGCCGAGCGGCGCGGGATTTCCTTTATCGTAGATCCCATCCTCGATCCGATCCATTTCGGATTTTCCGAATCCTTGACCCGCTACATTGAAACAAGACGCCGCCTTCCTCGCGTGGGGATGATGATGGGGACTGGGAATCTCACCGAATTGACCGAGGCGGACTCCGGTGGCGTCACAGCAGTCCTTGCCGGGCTTTGCTCAGAACTCGACATTCGCAATGTGCTCACCGTCCAGGTCAGCCCGCATACGCGCCGTACGATCGAGGAGCATGACGCGGCTCGGCGCCTTATGTTCGCGGCATCCAAGGACAGCGCCTTGCCCAAGGGCTATGACGCCGGGCTTCTCGCGCTCCACGATCTCGCGCCCTATCCTTCGTCGGCCCAAGAAATCGCGGGGGTCGCGGAGGAGGTGCGGGACGCGAATTTTCGAATCGCCACGGCCGAGGATGGAATTCATATCTTCAACCGCGACGGTCATCACATTTCGCGCGATGCCTTCTCCTTGTTTCCCAAGCTCGGCGTCGAGGCGGACGCCGCGCATGCCTTTTATCTTGGGGCGGAGCTTGCCAAGGCCGAGATCGCTTTCGCTCTCGGCAAACGCTACACACAGGACGAGCCGCTCGATTGGGGTTGCGCGGCCAATAAGCTGGAGGAAGACATGGACCAGCTGCGCGACGCAGGCCATACGCTTCGCAAAAATGTTTGATGCGATGTTTGCGCGCATAGCGGCAAGCCGGACGCTTGAAGGGATCGCAAGGTGCCGATGATCCGCGAAGTCATTGTCACGACAATCGATCGATCTAGCAGGGCGCATCTCGCGCCGCTTGGCTTGATCGAGGACGGGCAGGGGTGGGTCATCGCGCCGTTTCGTCCTTCGACGACTCTCGACAATCTTGTGGAAGCTCCATTCGCCGTCGCCAATTATACCGACGATGCCCGCATTTTCGCGGGGCTCGTCACCGGTCGCCGCGACTGGCCACTCGTGCCCGCGGCGAAGGTTCCCGTACCGCGTCTTGCCGGAGCGCTCGCCCATGCCGAACTCGCCGTTGCCCGTATCGAAGACGATGCCGAACGCCCCCGGTTCCACTGCGAGATTTTGCATCGCGAACAGCATGCGCCATTCGCGGGGTTAAACCGGGCCAGCAACGCCGTTCTCGAATGCGCCATCCTCCTCACCCGGCTGCACATGCTTCCGCGCGACAAGATCGAGCGGGAGATCGCTTATCTCGCCATCGCAATCGAAAAGACAGCGGGTCCCCATGAGCGCGAGGCCTGGTCCTGGCTCATGCAAAAACGCGAAGCGTTTTACGCGGAAAATTGAGCGGCGGCGAGAAGCGCGACAGCCGCTGCCGGGGCGCAATCGCAGGCCTTGCTCCGCGCCTCCGGGAGGGCCTCGATTAGATCGGCGAAAGCGATGAAGGTCCGGCCGATTCGCGCGGCCAGTTCCCGGATCACTCCACGCCCGGTGCCGGCGCCCACGACCGGCGCGCTTGCGGGGAGGAGACCGCGCGACAAAACAAGCGCCGCGGCGTCCATGATATCGCGCAGTTGCGCTTCCGCGAAAAATTGCGCGAGTGATTCCCATGCGGGATCATCCGCCTCGCCGCTGTCGCGGCCGATCATCCGGGCGAGTCGCGCGCGCGAGGCCGCCTTGGTCTTTTCGCGGCCGTCGGCGGCATCCATCACATCGGCGCCCTCCGGCAATTGCCCAAGTAAGCGGTGGACATCCGCCATAGTGGCGAACCATTCATTCATCAGGGGCGTCCATCGCCCGGCAAAAGGCACCAGCTTTGGACCGGCCATCAGAAAACTCCGCGCGATACCTGAATAGACAAGCTCGCCATGAGCAAGCCGCTCCGCGTCGGTGTAACCAAGGCTTACGGGCCGCCCCTCCGCGACCGGGATAATATCCGTCGTCGTCGAGCCGATGTCGATGAACAGCGCCGCGCGCGTGCGCACGCCGGTTAGCACCGCGCTCGCGTGCCAATTGGCGGAGGCGATCTCGATGGCGTGGTCCGCGGCTTCGCTATCGCCGACAAAGCCCGAGCGGCCGGCGTAAAAAAGCGCGCGGCCGGGGCTCAGCAGCCGGACCATGATCGCGGCCAGTTCGGCAACGCCTTCTTCACGGGTTGGGAAGGCATCGCATAATTCGCCGGTCATCGTGATAGCGTTGAGGCGAGCCCGGCCGATCGCGGCCTCGGCGTCAGTAAAAGCGCGATCGAGCTCGCCCAAACCGAGCCAGAGCGGGCAGGGGATCTGCACAGCCTGGGTAATGATTCCATTTTCCACGCGAGCGGCCTTGAGGTGCGCGCCGCCGACGTCCCATCCAATGATATTTTGCATTTTATACCAAGCGCCCTAAATCTCGACCTGTGCCCAATCTTTGGTTCCAATTGAGGCGATGACCTCGGATTGGGCGATCAGGGCGTTCCAGGCACCGCAACAAGCGTCGAGGATCGCCTCGTAGCTGTCGCAGACGCGTGGCTGCGTCGATATCGCCGTCGATGACGTTTCGCATGACCGCTTCGCCGAATGCCGCG
>DASYNQ010000140.1:0-5614 GCA_036008425.1 Methylocella sp.
GCCAAGGTCGCCTGTGTCTTGGCGGATGCGGTTGCCGCGCGCCGCGACCGGCATCGCGCCGCGGCGGAATAGTCAGCCATGCGTTTGGACAATGCCTGGCCGGGCGGGAAGCGCGTTTGCGCGTAATGCCGCCAAGCAGAAGACAAAGCGGCGGCGAATAAGCCAGCAGCACATTAAAGAGGCCGCCGGCGTTGCCACAAGCGGCCCAAGTCTAGGGAGGAAACACCCAAAGAGGGCATTGGCGGCAAGAGGCTCGCCGCCAATGTGTGATCTATCACAACTAACATCATCCGTCAATAGCTAAATTTCCCCAGGGCCACGAACTCGGGTTATCGGCATTTCAGGCTTGGCGGAAAGGGTGATTTTTTGCGAGTGATTCGGGAGCCGCCATCCGCGGCGGCCGGCGCTGTGCGATCTTTTCGCGACGATTTCTGAGCCCTGGCTTGGCCCCAAAAATCAAGCCTCTCCATTGGGCGCATCGGCGAGGCCGCGCTTGCGCAAAAGCGCGTCGGGTTTTGCCGCGCTGCCGCGAAACGCCTTATAGGCTTCCTCCGGCTCGCGGCTGTAGCCCGAGGAGTAAACGTAATCGTGCAGCTTCTTGGCGACCATGGGATCGAAAATATCGCCGCCCTCCTCGAAAGCTTCGAATCCGTCGGCGTCGAGAACTTCTGACCAGAGATAGCTGTAATAGCCCGCCGCATAGGACTCGCCCGAAAAGACGTGCTGGAAATGCGGCGTGCGGTGGCGCATCGTAATCGAGGCAGGCATGCCAAGTTTGTCGAGTTGCGTTTTTTCGAAGCCAACAATGTCGATCGCATCCGCGCCGGACACTAGATGCAGTGTGAGATCGACCAGCGCCGAGGCGGTATATTCGACCGTCGCAAAACCCTGGTTGAACTGGCGCGCCGCAAGCAAGTTCTGCAAAAGCGCTTCCGGTATAGGCTCGTTTGTCTCATGATGCAGGGCGAAACGGCGCAACACCTCCGGCTGCTCCAGCCAATGTTCGTAAAGCTGCGATGGAAATTCGACGAAATCGCGGGCGCCGTTGGTGCCCGAGATTAAAGGATAGGTTACATCGGACAACATGCCGTGCAGCGCATGCCCGAATTCATGAAACAAGGTGCGCGCATCGTCGAAACTCAAGAGACAGGCTTGCCCCTCGCTGGCCTTGGCGAAATTCAAGACATTGACGACGATCGGCAGGATCTCTCCGTCGAGCTTTTGCTGCTCGCGGAAGGAACCCATCCAGGCGCCACTACGTTTCGAGGGCCGCGCGAAATAATCGCCGATAAAAAGCGCGATCTCTTGTCCGTCGCGCCCCGTGACCGTCCAGGATCGTGCGTCGGGATGGTAAAGCGGCACGTCCTCGCGTTCGCTAAAGGACAGGCCAAAGAGCCGGTTCGCGGTGAAAAACGCGGCCGCGATCATTTTGTCGAGGGGCAGATACGGTTTGATTTCGGCTTCATTGAGGTCGTATTCCGCCTTGCGGCGCTTTTCGGCATAGTAGCGCCAATCCCATGGCGCAATCTCGAAGATGCCGCCCTCGCCCGCCGCGATCGCCTGCAAGGCCGCCTCATCGCGCAGCGCCCGCGCGTGGGCTGGCGCCCACACCGAATGCAAAAGGTCTAGAGCCGCTTGCGGGGTTTTCGCCATCGTGTCGGCCAGGCGGAAGTGCGCGAAACTTGCAAAACCGAGAAGCCGCGCGCGCTCCGTGCGCAACCGCACCATTTCGGAAGCAATGGCGCGATTGTCGGTCAACCCGCCGCTTTCACCGCGCTGAATCCAAGCGCGAAAGGCCTTTTCCCGCAGATCGCGGCGGGCCGAGAATTGCAGGAAAGGCGCGATGCTCGAACGCGACAAGGTGATGCCATGCTTGCCGGGAAGGCCGCGGTCTGCCGCCGTCCGCGCGGCGGCGGAGATGAGCGAGGCGGGAAGTCCGGCGAGATCGTCCCTCGCCGCGAGAATCAGCACATAGGCTTTTTCATCGGCGAGAACGTTTTGACCGAATTTGGTGGCGAGCGTGGCGAGGCGCTCGACGATTGCGGCGAGCCTCGCCTTCGCTTCCTCCGGAAGGCCGCCGCCATTGCGCAAAAAGGCGATATGATAGCGCTCGAGAACCCGCGCCTGTTCGGCATTAAGGCCGAGTTTGCCGCGCCGCGAATAAAGCGCATCGACGCGTTGAAACATCGCGCGGTTCAGGTAGATTCCGCTGCGATGCCGGGCAAGTTTCGGCGCAATCTCGCGTTCGATCGCTTCGAGTTCGTCATTGGCGTCGGCGCGCGCCAGATTGAAGAAAACCGAACAGATCTGGGTAAGCTCGCGGCCGCTTGTTTCGAGCGCCTCGATCGTGTTTTCGAAAGAAGGCGGTTTTGGATCGGCCGCGATTGCTCCGGTCTCGGCTTGCGCAAGGCCAAGCGCGATCTCGAAGGCTTGCCGAAAGTGGCTTGGCTTCAGGCGATCGAACGGCGGCGCGCCAAAAGGCCCCGTCCACGGTTCGAGAAGCGGGTTCGTCGCGCAGGAGGTGTCTTGGTCCATGCTGGGTTTGTCCAATTATTGCGGCGGCATCCGTTTCAATATCAAAGGCGCTGGGCATTATCTACGCGCGCCTGGCGCTTGCGGGCCTGGAAAGCGTGCAAGCGTCGCGATCACTTCGGCGTCCGTGACCTGGCGAAAATCGTCGTAGAAGAAACCGACCGCGTCCAGCCATGGGGGAGATTCAAGACAGACAATGCTGTCGGCTTCGTTTCGCAGCTCATCGAGCGTGTCCTTGGTAGCCACCGGCACGGCGAGCACCAGCTCCTTTGGCGCGCGTGCACGCACCGCGCGAAGAGCCGTGCGCATTGTCGCGCCGGTGGCGATGCCATCGTCGATGACAATGACAGTGCGGCCCGCGACGGTTTCGCGCGCGCGGGTGCCAAGATAGCGCCGGCGGCGGCGTTCGATTTCGGCAAGTTCGGCGTCACGGACAGCATTGAAGTCCGTTTCCGTGACGCCCGAGTGTTGGATGATTTCCGCATTGCGCACGACGATCGGCGCGGCGCCGTCGGCCACCGCGCCCATGGCCAATTCGGGCTGCGCCGGAACGCCGATTTTCCGGACCAGGATTAGATCGAGCGGCGCGCCGAGACCCGCCGCGACTTCGGCCGCGACAGGCACGCCTCCGCGCGGAAGCGCAAGGACAACGGGGCGGTTCGCCTTGTAACCGGAGAGCGCCGCCACCAGGCTACGGCCAGCGGCGGAGCGATTCTCGAAGGACATTTGACCGCTCCCTCTTCCGCGTTTTCTCCACGCCGCAAACGGACCAAACGTCGCGCGTCCGGCCGAAGTAGTGTGGGTTAATTCCTCAAAAAATTTCAACCGGCGACCTTGCGGGCGCGTTTGGCCAGCGTCCGCAGCCGCAAAGCATTAAGCTTGATGAAGCCCGCGGCGTCGCGGTGATCGTAGGCGCTAGCCCCTTCCTCGAAGGTCACGAGATCCTGGTCGTAGAGAGAATAGCGGCTCGAACGGCCAACGACGAAGGCGGAGCCCTTGAAAAGCTTCAGGCGCACCCGGCCGCTGACGAATTCCTGGCTGCGATCGATCAGGGCTTGCAGCATTTCGCGCTCGGGCGAGAACCAGAAGCCATTGTAGATGAGCTCGGCATACTTCGGCATCAGCTCGTCCTTCAGATGGGCGGCGCCGCGATCGAGCGTGATCTGCTCGATGCCGCGATGGGCGAAATAAAGGATCGTGCCGCCCGGGGTTTCATACATGCCGCGCGATTTCATACCGACGAAGCGGTTTTCGACGAGATCGAGACGTCCAATGCCGTGGGCGCGGCCAAGCCCATTCAAATGCGCAAGCAGAGTTGCGGGCGACAGCGGCTTTCCGTCAACGGCAACCGCGTCGCCGCGCTCGAAATCGATTTCGACATACTGAGGCTGGTTGGGCGCATCCTCCGGATCGAGGGTGCGAGAATAAATATAATCCGGCACTTCTTGCGCGGGGTCTTCCAGCACCTTGCCTTCGGACGACACATGAAGAAGATTGGCGTCGACGGAAAACGGCGCTTCGCCGCGCTTGTCCTTGGCGATGGGGATCTGATTCTTTTCCGCGAAGGCGATCAGCGCGCCGCGCGAGGTTAATGCCCACTCCCGCCAGGGCGCGATGACCTTGATGTCGGGCTCCAGCGCATAATATGCAAGCTCGAAGCGCACCTGATCGTTGCCCTTGCCGGTCGCGCCATGCGCCACGGCGTCCGCGCCCATTCTGCGGGCAATCTCAATCTGCTTCTTCGCGATCAACGGCCGCGCGATCGAGGTACCAAGGAGATAGAGCCCCTCATACCGCGCATTGGCGCGGAACATCGGGAAAACATAGTCCCGGACGAATTCCTCGCGCAGATCCTCGATGAAAATATGCTCGGGCTTTATGCCGAGCAGAACCGCCTTTTGGCGTGCCGGCTCAAGTTCTTCGCCTTGGCCGAGATCGGCCGTAAAGGTTACGACCTCGCAGCCGTAAGCGGTTTGCAGCCATTTGAGAATGATCGAGGTGTCGAGGCCGCCCGAATAGGCGAGCACGACCCTTTTCACGTCCTTTGTGTTGGCCGCCATGGAGAACTCGCGGAGGATGAAAGACCCTCGCGACTATAGTGACGAAGCCGGGCCGCGCAAGCGTGTCGCAGAGCGTTTCCCGATCACATGGAATCGTGTGATCGAAAAGGAACCGCTCAATATCAATAAGTTGGAGCATGTCCTGATCGAAAAAGTCGAGCAACTTTTTCGGAACATGCTCTGGCGAGCCGCTGAATTGCCCTTCGACGCGCGCCATTTGTTCGAACTTGCGCCAAACTGGCGGCCCCGTCCGCCAAACCGTCATGGTTAAGTGACGCTTAAGAAATACGCTTCAGTCTTCCTTTCACATTGGCTCCGGAAACGGCGGGCCGGGCGCTCGAAAAGGATGACCCTGATGAATTCAAAAGATTTGGCGCGAAACATCGCAATGGCGGCGGCGATGATTGGCGTTCTGCCATTGGCCGGCTTGTGCGCTTTGGCGGAGCCGGCGGCCGGCGCGGATTTCGGGCAGCCGTTCCCCGGTTTCGCCGCCCCCGCACCGCGCGCGGACATGGTTGAGTTCGCCTCCAACTGGTATGTGCGCGGCGATCTTGCCTATGCCCAGGAAACCTTTCCCAATATATCCCCTTTTACGTTTGGCGCCTCGCCGTCCATGCTCAACACATATAGCGCCGACATCGGGGGCGGATACAAGGTCAACAATTGGTTCCGGACGGATTTGATTCTCGATTATCGCTCGCAGATCCATGCGATCGGCAGTGCCGCGACGCCCTGCTTCACCAATGTGACTAACCCCCCACCCTCGGGAAACCCGGTGGGCACGACCTGCATTGACCATTCCGATAACGAAATTCACCGCTGGGACTTGCTGGCCAACGGCTATCTCGATCTCGGCACCTGGGATGGCTTCACGCCTTACATAGGCGCCGGCGCGGGCGTTACCTGGTCGCGAATCCAGCAATCCGACAATTTCACACTCAATGGTTTGCCGTGCCAAGCAACCTGCGGATTCATCACAAACGGCGGCAACGTCGTCACTTTTGCCGATTTTGATCGCAGCC
>DASYNQ010000141.1:0-2454 GCA_036008425.1 Methylocella sp.
AGCCAGGGTATCAACGCTCGCATCGTCCAACGCCCCCATCTCGATGAGCGAAAGCGCCCGCGAGACAGTGTTTGATGCGCCACGCCAAGCGCCGAGATCGGGGGCCGTCTCCGGGCGGCAGCGCAAACACGGCCTGAATCCAGCCTCCTGCGCCGCGGCGGCGGTTGCATAGAAGACGACGTTTTCCGAGCGCGGCGTTCGTGCGGGACAGATCGGACGGCAATAGATCCCGGTCGTTTTGACGCCCGTGAAGAGGCGGCCGTCAAAGCGGGCGTCGCGGACGGCGATTGCGCGGTAGCAGGCGTCGTGGTTGAGGTCCATGCCCCAATATGGCCCAATCTCGCCGCTCCGTCTCGCGGCTTTCGGACTCGCTAGCTTGCGTCACATCTCTAAGACCGGGGCAAAATCGCGGCGTCCGACGCCCCCGTCATGGTGAAGCGCAATACCTTCATACCGGAAGATCAACTTGCCGAAATGGCTCGCGGCGGCGACCGATAAGGTCGAGGAGATCAACGTAGGTCAGCACATCTATGTCAACCCTCAACGCGGTCGGGAGACAGCCAGACGGCCGACGTCGAGTGAACGCAACAACCGGCATCAATCTGCGCGCGTTTCCGGCGCTCTGATCCCCGAACGAGGCTCGAACAGCCAATCGGCTAGCACGTCCGAAACCCGCGAGCACCGTTTCGAGCGCAGGCTATTTTTAGTTAGCTTCTCCAGTTTAGATTCTCCAAGGAAATCCGCCATGAATGGCTATCGCTTCTTCCTCGAACGCGTTCCAACGCCGACCGGCATGATGCTTCTTGTGACAGACGAGCAGGAACGTTTGCGCGCCCTCGATTGGGAAGACCACGAGGTGCGCATGCATCATTTATTGCGCTTGCACTACGGCGTGGGACTTACGCGGTTGGAGGCAAGCGCCCGCGTTTCAAATGCCCGTCGCGCGGTCGAGGCTTATTATGGCGGCGCGTTCTCGGCCACCGACACCTTACATGTGAAGACCGGGGGCACCGACTTTCAGCGTGAAGTTTGGACGGCGTTGCGTGCCATCCCCGTTGGCGAAACCACGACTTATGGGCGCCTCGCCGCACTGCTTGGCCGCCCAAAGGCGATGCGGGCGGTCGGTATGGCCAATGGCGCCAATCCCGTAAGTGTCGTCGTTCCCTGCCATCGGGTAATCGGCGCAAACGCGTCCCTTACCGGCTACGGTGGCGGCATCGCACGAAAGCGCTGGTTATTGGAGCACGAAGGCGCGGCGCGCCCGCCTGTATCGCCTCCAGCGCCGCCCTGATCATCTCGGTCTCGACGGAGCCGCCGGCCACCGAACCTGAAAAATTCCCGTCGGCGTCCATCGCGAGGCGGCTGTCCGGCGGGGTGCCGACCGCCAAGTCTCGACCACGCACGCCTTGGCAATCGCCCGCCCGCTTGCCTCCACGCCGGGGCCTCGCGAAATCTGGGAAGGTTCAACGCGAATACGATCCTTCGTTCAAGCAACCGCCAAGCTGGCGCCCGCATGGACTCGACCGAACGACCGCATTGCACCCTCATTCCTCGTCCCGGTGGCTGGCGAGATGCGCCTCGCGCAGGTCGAGTTCGCGCTCGATCCCGCGTCGCGCTTCGTCTTTCAGCTTGCCGTCGCGGAAAAGGTCGTTGGTCTGCTGCCGCTCGGCGGCGATCAGACGGAGTTCGATCTCGTCGTGAAGCTCGGTGAGCTTTTTGTGCCTGTCATCGCCGTCGCTGTGATGCTCGATATGCTTTAGCCGGGCGCGGTGATTGGCGCGGAGCGGTTGGACGACGTTCTCCGCAAGATCGCGTTCCGCGGCAAGCTGGTCGAGCCGCTCAAGCGCCGCCTCGATCCCGAGCCGCCGAGCCTCATACGCCTCGGCTCTATCGCCGCGGCGCTCGCGACGTCCGGCATGAGCGAGGCCGAGAGCACGGATCACCGAGGGAAGCAGCAAGCCTTGGCCTACCAGCGTCACTAGGATAACGGAAAAGGTGAGGAACAGAATGAGATCGCGATTGGGAAACACGTGCCCGTTCGTCGTTGCAAATGGGATCGCGAGGGCCGCTGCGAGCGAAACGATGCCGCGCACCCCGGTGAATGCCAGGACGAACGGCCACTGCCAAGGCGGCGATGGATCCCTTCGCTTGATCGGCGGAAAGAGCCAGCGCGGAAGATAGGCTGCGGGGTACACCCAGACGAAGCGGGCCACGATCACCACGGCGCTGACGATCGCGGCGGAAATAGCCAGCTCAGGGATCGAGTCATGACCAATGCGAGCGATCAGCGTGCGCGCCTGCAGCCCGGTGATTAGAAACACCATGCCTTCGATGAGGTAAATGAGGAAATCCCAGAAGAAGATGCCCTGGAGCCGCGTCGCGGCGCTGATCAGCCGGAGGCCGTTCCAACTGATGTAGAGCCCGGCGGTCACGGTGGCGAGCACGCCGGAGCCG
>DASYNQ010000142.1:0-7092 GCA_036008425.1 Methylocella sp.
GCTTCCAAACCTTCGAGATCGGCGATAATTCCCTCGATCATTTTCAGCCCTATCTGCCAGAAGGCGGGATCGCGCGCGTCGAGCCCAAATGGCGCGAGCAATTCGGAATGATGTTTCGTGCCCCCCGCCGCAAGCATGGCCTGATAGCGTTCGGCGAAACCTTCGCGCGCGCCCTGGTAGACGCCATACAGCGAATTCACGAGACAATCGCCGAACGCATAGGCGTAGACATAAAAGGGCGAGTGGACGAAATGCGGGATATAGGCCCAATAGCTTTCGTAATCGGCGCCGAGTTCGATTGAAGGCCCGAGGCTTTCGGCCTGTTCGCTCATCCATAGGCCGCAGATTTGCGCCGCCGTCAGCTCGCCATTGCGCCGTTCGAGGTGCAGCTTGCGCTCGAACGAATAAAAGGCGATCTGCCGCACCACCGTGTTCAGCATGTCCTCGACCTTTGCGGCGAGCATGGCGCGGCGCTGCGCGGCATTCGTCGTGCGCAGAAGCAGCGCGCGGAAGGTCAGCATTTCGCCAAAGACCGACGCGGTTTCGGCCAAGGTCAAAGGCGTCGGCGCCATGAGCGCGCCGTTGGGGCCGGCCAAAACCTGATGCACGCCATGGCCGAGTTCATGCGCAAGCGTCATCACATCGCGCGGCTTGCCCTGATAGTTCATCAGCACGTAAGGATGCGCGGAGGGCACCGTTGGATGCGCGAAGGCGCCCGGCTGCTTGCCTGGCCGCACCGGCGCGTCGATCCAGCACTCGTCGAAAAAACGTTTTGCGATCCCCGCCATTTTTGGTGAGAAACCGTCGTACGCGCCAAGCACAATGTCGCGCGCGTCGTCCCAGGGATAGGTCTTCGCCGGGACATGCGGCAGCGGCGCGTTGCGGTCCCAATGTTTGAGCGCGGGCTTGCCGAACCATTTGGCCTTGAGGCGGTAATAGCGATGCGACAGGCGCGGATAGGCGGCGCGCACGGCGCCAACCAGCGCATCGACGACCTCGCGCTCCACGCGGTTGGCTAGATGCCTTGCGTCCGCCACGTCCGTGAAACCGCGCCAGCGGTCGGAAATCTCCTTGTCCTTCGCTAAGGTATTGGTGACGAGCGCGAAGGTCCGGATGTTTTCCCTGAGGCCCGCGCCGAACGCGATCGCAGCCTTTTCCCGGGTTTTTTCGTCCGGGTCCTGCATTAGATTGAGCACCGGCTCGATCGCTAGCTCCTCGCCATCGACGTCGAAGCGCAGGCTCGCGATCGTCTCGTCGAACAGCCGGTTCCAGGCGCCGTAACCGGTGATCGATTTTTCATGGAACAATTGTTCGAGTTTATCGTCGAGCTGGTAGGGCTTGCCCTTGCGGATGTCTTCGAGCCAGGGCCGGTAATGCTTGAGCGGCCCCGCCGCCACGTTCGCCGCGAGATCGTCGTCGAGCCGGTTCAATTCCAGTTCGAAGAACAGAAGATCGGAGGAAGCGGCTGTGACTTTTTCCTGTGCGTCGCCATAGAATTTCATCCGCACCGGACCGGTGGTATCCTCGGCATAGACGAGCCCGGCATAGGCCATGATCCGCCCTAGCAGCTCCTCCAGCCCCTCGTAACCCTGGATGGCCACGAGAAGCCCCGCGCCGGAAGCTCTTTTGGCGAGGGTTTCGAGCTTGCCTTGATACCTGCTGTTGAAGCCTTTGCATTCGGCGGCCGCCTTGGCGAGGTCGTTCGCGAAGGCGGGTGAATCCATGGAAGAATAGAGGTCATCCAGATTCCATTCCGGAAGAGCGCCGAGTCCGGCCGCGGGTTTGGGGTTCGTGGCGGTCCGTGGCTTGGCGCGAAAAATGCTGAGGGATTTGGCGGTGCTCTTGCGCGGCATGGAACGATCCAATCTATGGGACCGCTGTCATAGCGAGCAAGCTCGCGGCGATCAATTGGACACGCCAGATTATTTCGCCACGGGCAGAGGCGGGCGCCCGGGGAGCAAGCCGGGCCGAGCGATTGCCGATCGAGCCACAATGCCTTTCGCCCCGAGAAACTGGTTCCTTATTTGCTCGAGCTTTTCGACGTCGGATGCTGTCTTGTGCTTGCGGTATTCATCCAAAGCGCCATCGACCGCTGCGAGTGCGTAGTCGAGATACTGAGATTTGCAGCTCATCGCGCACAGCTCCGTATACGTAGACGCAATGTCTAATTGCGTCTGGGCCCAATCGAGCGGCATCTGCGCGCGGGTGTAGTCCAAGGTTTCACGATAGGCGGTGATCGCCGCTTCTAACTGCGCCTCGTCACTCTCGCGCTCGCCTATTAGCTTGAGCGCATCGCCGAGATTTCTTTTGGTGGCCGCCCAAAGGGGCGGCACGCGCTCATGGGTCAATTCCTTTGTGGCCTCGTGGAAGGCGGCGACGGCTTGCTTAAGCTGTTCTGTATCGTTTTTCCGCTCGCCGAGAATCTTGAGCGCCACGCCAAGATTATTTTCGAGTTCTCCCCATTCCATCGGCACGCGCTGGCGGGTCAATTCCTCCAGAGCCCTACGGTAGGCGGCGACGGCTTCATCCAGTCGCGCCGTTCCCGTCTCCCGCTGACCGAGCGTTGCGAGCGTGACGCCAAGATTGTTTTGAACCATGGCCCAGCGATGCGAGTCGCGTTCGCGCGTAAATACATTCAAGGCCTCGCCGAACGCGGCGATGGCCCCCTCGAGCTGTTCCGTGTTGTTGGCGTGCTGCCCGAGCGTTTTCAGAGTGAGGCCGAGATTGTTCTGGGCCATGGCCCACAGGTGAGAGTCGCGTTCGCGATTTAATACCTTCAAGGCCTCGCCGAACGCGGCGGCGGCCCCCTCGAGCTGCTCCGTGCTGTTCTCCCGCGCGCCGAGCGTTTCGAGCGCAAGGCCGAGATTATTCTGCGTCATCGCCCAATCGAGTGGAACGCGCTCGCGGGTCCATTCGTCCAACACCTTGCGATAAAGTTCGATGCTTTCGGCCAGCGATTCGTTCTTCCCTGACTGCTCGCCGTAGTACAAGAGCGCAGTAGCTAGGCTGAACCGCACTCCGGCCAGAGTTTCTGAGTTCCAGACGCCTTCCTTGCTCTCGATTAACGCGCGGACTTGCGCGATCAAGGGTGCGAGCTTGTCGGCGACGTAATGTCCGTGCTGATCGACAGTGAGCGCGGCGATCCGGGTTTGGGTGAGCAGACCCAGAATCTGCTTCAGGTCACTCCAGAACGCTTCAGGCAGCGCAAGGGTCTCGGTTTGAGGCTGATACCTGTCGCTTGCTTTGGCGCCCGAAACCTCTCGCGACGGCGTCCAATAGAGCCGCATGTAGCTCTTGTCGCCCGAGCTGACGACACTGCCCCAGATCAAAACATCGGCGCCGTCTTTCTTAAGTAGGCCCCGCGCCTCCTCTTCAGATTTCTTCTTATCCGGTTGGTCCGGGTCTAACGTGCGATCGAGGGGTAGAGTTTTTGACGCTTTCGAAATGATCCAACTGGTCACGCAAGAGGCGCTCATGCTCCAGGCCTTCGTTGTCGCGCGCAAGATGCGCGACCGCTATGGTCAGGCGCCCGGCCTCGGCACGGGGAACCGGAACCGCATGTTGACGGAGGAACGCAATGACCCCAGGCACGAACGGTATCTTCGCGATATGTTCCCAGTTCAACAAGATAAAACCACCGGCGACCGAAAGAGCGAGCAAGACCGCAACAGGCATGCCGAAGCGCTGGCGCGTCCGCTCGAAGCTCGCCTTCCAACCAAAAAGCCAGTCAATCGGCTTTTCGAGAGGCCCCTCGAGGGCATCGACCCTAATTTCCTCAGGCGAGACTGGCCGTTCGGTGGGACGCTTGATGAAGCTTAAAACGAGCTGATAAACTTCGCTTTCGCGATTTACCGGTTTCGCGATGGCAATGTGATCGGTGTCGATCGGAACAGGATCCGACGAGAGGCCGGGATCGCTGCTGTCCGGCTTGACGATCATTCCGAACAACGACGTCGTCTCTGTTTCGATCAAGATCAGATGATCGATCCCCCGTTGCCTTGCCCAGCGCCGGTACCACAGGTTTAGATCGCGCAGGTGCTGGTCATTGCGAAGGAGCGAACGCGTTGCGGCAGAAGGGCGAATGAGAACGCGCAGCCAGTCGCCCCGGCCCGCCAAATCCGACCCGGCATGAGGGGTCGCCAGAAAGGCCACCTTGCGCACCCGCTCGATGAAACTGGATGCCTCGGCGCCTTCCGCCGCTTCGTCCGCCGCCTTTCGCAAGACTTGTTTGATGACAAGACCGCCGAGACTGTGCCCAACTAAAATCAACTGGCCTGCGCCGAGATCAGGATTCACCAACAGCAAATTGAGCACATTGGCCGCGCGGTCGGTCAACTCCATCGCCGACCCGTTCCAGCCCGACACGGACGCCTCGTAGCCCACGGAGTAAACCGACAGGCCTTCGATGTCCTGAGCCAGCCAAGCCGGCCAGAAAGTGGCTTTATCTTTAGGGTCGGCGCTCCATGTGCCGTGCGCGTCGCCGCCAAGGCCGTGGAAGAAAATAACGTTGGCGGTCTTCGGCCCCCGCGCTTCGGCGATCGGAAAAAGGTCTGCCATATCTGCGCCCCCGGCGCGCCTAACTGATCGGCGTTCACTCACACCGAAGCGTCGCTATAGGAGCCTACACCGTGACTTTCCCGCAAGCAACCAAGGGGAGACAACCGAGCCCGCCTCGCCGATCATGCCAGCCGTGCGATGGATGGCGAAATCCGGCTTCGGTCGGAATGCCATCGGACATGCGAGCGTCGATCTTACAAGATTGAAGGAGAGGACGCTGTCTTAGGTCTTGTAAGATTTTTGGCCCCGATCGTACCAAAATGTTTCACGTGAAACAATTTGGTACGATTGGGCGAGAGCTCGATCTTCGCCCCGCTGGCCGGGTTTTGCTGCGGCGTTGACACGAAAAGCAGAACTTCAGTGGATACCCGAATCTGGATCCAACAAGCGTTGGGTTTAGCAGCTCACAGGCGAACGGTGGAAACTACGTAGATCAGAACGGCGACGCCGAGGAAGCGGCGCCAAGGGTTGACGCCGCGCACCACCTCGTCGAGGGCCCAAACGATCAGGCTGCCGGTGGCGACCACCTTGGCCACCGTCGATAGGGTACCGTTCGGATGCATGAGCCAGAGGATCGCCGTCGCGACGAGAAAGACGGTGAGCGCGAGGTTTGGTGTCTGAGCAACGGTGATCGCTCCCGTCTCGCGGTTGCGGAAACACCAGAGCAGAAATCTTCGCACCACCGCGCCGGCCCGATTCAAATTCGTATCTTTCGGAGTTCGCGCCACTCTCTGTTGCAAAGTTGGCGGCGTCGCGCAACGAAATCAATCGCGACGGCAAACGGTGAAGCGATGACGCTGCGCTGGGCTCCCATGTCGTCGGCGGGGTCGCCCACATCGCAAGCATAGGCGCGCGAATGCAAGCGAAATGCTAACAGGTAGCGGGTCCCGGTACCTTGCTTTGATTCATAATCGTCGTTCACGATTTCGTTCGGGCACCCTCAGACTTGACTCTCTTGGCGAAATTAGAACAAATAGAGAACATAGCAACCGAGCATCTTGCCAAGGATATGAGCACGTCCGTCACACATCCCGGTATCGAGGAGCTTCGCGAGCGCATCCAGCGCCTCGAGGGCGCGGCCGCACGCCGGCGATTGGTGCTGCCCTTCGGCATCAAGGAGATCGACCGGCATCTGCCGGGAGGCGGACTGGCGCTCGGCGCTCTGCATGAGGTGGCCGGCGGCGGCCATGGCGCGATCGACGGCGCCGCCGCGGCGCTCTTTGCGGCGGGAATCGCCGCCCGGACCCGCGGCCTTGTGCTGTGGTGCGTCACCCGGCAGGACCTCTTCGCCCCGGCTCTCGTGCAAGCCGGGCTCGTGCCCGACCGCGTGATCTATGTCGAGGCGGGAGACGAAAAGTCGGTTCTCGTCTGTTTCAAGGAGGGTTTGCGGCACGGCGGGCTCGGCGCTGTCGTAGCAGAAGTCGCGCTTCTGTCCATGACCGACTCCCGCCGCCTTCAGCTTGCCGCCGAAAGCGCCGGCGCCATCGGCATCGCCATCCGCCGCTGGCGCCGCCATACCGAGGCCGCCGGCTTCGGCCAGCCGACGGCATCCATCACCCGCTGGCGGGTCAGCGCGCTCCCTTCAACCCAATTGCCGGTTCCCGGCGTTGGACGTGCCCGATGGCAGCTCGAATTGATCCGGTGCCGCGCCGGGAAAAGTGTCGATTTCGAAGTGGAGGCCTGCGATGCCAAGGGTCGTCTCGCTCTTCTTTCCGGCCTGGTCCACGGATCGGGTCAGAAGGAAATTGGGCGCCGCCGCGCCGCCGGCTGAGACGCCGCTCGTCCTGACCGGCCGTGAGGGAAGACGCCGGGTGGTCCTGGCCCTGGACGCGGCCGCGCGGCGGGCAGGCTTGCGCGTCGGCATGCCGGCGACCAAGGCGCAGGCTGTTGTGCCGGGCTTGATCGTCAAGGACGCGGACCCGGTGGCCGACGCGAGAGCTCTCGACCGGCTCGCGCTCTGGGCGCTGCGGCATTATGCGCCGATCGCCGCGGCCGATGCCCCGGACGGACTGGTGATCGACACCACGGGCGCTGCCCATCTTCATGGTGGAGAAGACGCCATACTCAAGGAGATGGTCGCGCGGCTCGCCGCATCTGGCATCGCCGCGCGGGCAGCGATCGCCAACAGCCGGGGCGCCGCCCATGCCTTTGCCCGCTATGTCGCCAGGCCCACCATCGTCGTTCCGCCGGGAGAAAGTTCGACGGCCATCCTCGATCTGCCGATCGCCGCCCTGCGCCTGCCCAAAATTATGGTGGAGGACTTGTCCGTCCTCGGCTTCGCGTGCATCGGCGAACTCGCGGCAAAACCCCGCGCGCCGCTTGTCTTGCGCTTCGGTCCCGAACTCGGCCGCCGCCTCGATCAGGCCTTTGGCCGCCTCAGCGAGCCGATTAATCCGGTTCGCCCGCCGGATCTCGTTGAGGTCCGCCGCGTCTTCGCGGAGCCGATCGGCGCGACGGAGACAATCGCACGGTACACGGCCAAGCTCGTCGCCCAGCTCTGTGAGGCCCTCGAGGCCAAAGCTCTTGGCGCGCGGC
>DASYNQ010000143.1:0-4942 GCA_036008425.1 Methylocella sp.
GGACTCGATCGTTTCTTCGGTATGTTCGCGCGGCTCAAGCGGCCGGTCCATTTCGACTCGGTCGATGCCAAGCCCGTGGATCTTGTTTTTCTCCTCCTGAGCCCGGCGACGGCCCAAGGCGAGCACCTCGCCGCGCTCGCCGCCGTCTCGAGACACCTGCGCGACAAGGAATTCGCCGCCAGATTGCGCGGAGCGTCAAGCGTTGCCGCTTTGTGCAGCCTACTTTGCGATCCCCAACATTCGTGACGTCGCAATATGCGGATAATATTACCCCCTTTGCCGTTCACCCGTATAATCTTGCCGGGCGACGTAGGAGAGACTATCTGTAAGCAGGCGGGAGTGTCACATACGCATTTATTAAAAGCCTTTTGCGCAAGGCAAATTTGCCGGACGCCTCGCCGCAGCTAGATGTAGCCGCAAGCGCGGGTGCCGGTAAGAGAGGAGCCGGGAGGACGTTTTTATGCCGAGTTACAAGGCGCCCGTCGAGGAAGTCCTGTTCCTTCTCCGCGATGTTTTTCCGATCCAGCGTTACAATAATCTGCCCGGCTTTGCGGAAGCCACGCCCGATATCGTGGAGGCAATCGTTTCGGAGGCAGCGAAACTCTGCGAAGAAACGCTCCAGCCTCTAAACCAGACGGGCGACCGCGCGGGCTGCGTTCGCAACAAGGATGGCTCGGTTGCAACGCCGCACGGGTTTAAGGAAGCCTATCGCGCTTTCGTCGAAGGCGGCTGGGTCGGGCTCGCGGCCGATCCCGATTTTGGCGGCCAGGGGCTGCCCTTCACGCTCGCCGCGATCGTCAATGAATTCGCGAGTTCCGCGAACATGGCTTTTGCCATGTATCCGGGCTTAAGCCAAGGCGCGCTCGCCGCCCTGCTGACCCATGGCACGGACGCGCAGAAAAAGGTGTTCGTGCCAAAACTGATCAGCGGCGACTGGTCGGGCACGATGAACCTCACCGAGTCGCACTGCGGCACCGATCTCGGCCTTCTCAAAACCAAGGCCGTGCCGAATGGCGACGGTTCCTACGCGATTTTTGGCGAAAAAATCTTTATCTCGGCCGGCGAGCACGATCTTGCCGAAAACATCGTTCATCTCGTGCTTGCCCGGATCGAGGGAGCGCCCGCTGGCGTCAAGGGCATTTCGCTGTTTGTCGTGCCCAAAATCCTGATCGAGCCCGATGGCTCGCTCGGGGCTGCCAACAAGGTGACCTGCGGCGCAATCGAGCACAAGATGGGCATTCACGCCAATGCGACCTGCGTGATGAATTATGACGGCGCCAAGGGCTGGCTCGTCGGCGAGCCGCACAAGGGCTTACCCGCTATGTTCGTGATGATGAACGAGGCCCGTCTCGGCGTCGCGCTTCAGGGCTTGGCGGTCTCGGAGGCCGCGTATCAGAATGCCGCCGCCTACGCCAAGGAGCGCTTGCAAGGCCGCTCGCTGCCGGGGCCGAAATACCCCGAGATGCCAGCCGATCCGATCATCGTCCACCCGGACGTGCGGCGCAATTTAATGACGATCCGCGCTTTCAACGAAGCCGCGCGGGCTCTTGTGATTTGGACCGCACTCAAGAGCGACATCGCGCACCGGTCGAACGCCAAGACCGAAGTCCAGGCCGCGGCGGACAGCTTGGGACTACTCACCCCCGTGCTGAAAGGCGTGTTGACCGATATCGGCTTCGACAACACGGTCAAGGCCCAGCAAGTCTTCGGCGGCCACGGCTACATCGAGGAATGGGGCATGGAGCAATTTGTCCGCGATGCCCGCATAGCCATGATCTACGAAGGCGCCAACGGGATTCAGGCGCTCGACCTCGTCGGCCGCAAACTTCCCAAGGACGGCGGCCGCGCGATGATGGGTTTCCTCGGCGAAGTCAAATCCTTCATCAAGGACAACGAAGCCGATGCTTCCCTTGCGCCCTATCTCGTGGGTCTCGAGCAAGGCCTCGCGCATCTCGAGCAGGCGACAATGTGGTTCATGCAAAACGCGATTGCCAAGCCCGAGAATGCGGGCGCGGGCTCGTATGATTATATGCATCTTTTTGGGCTGGTCGCGCTTGGTTACATGTGGGCGCAAATCGCCAAGGCGGCGATCGCCAGCAAGGCGGCCGGCAACGGCGACGCCGCCGCGATGGAAGCGAAACTGCTCACCGGCAAATATTTCATGGAGCGTATCATGCCCGAGACAAGCGCCCACCTCGCCCGCATCTCCAGCGGCGCCGGAACGATGATGGCGCTGCCGGCCGAGCAGTTTTGATTTTCGCGCGCGCCGCGTGACCATGCGAACCGAGATCCGGAGGACAAGGTGCCCGAAGCTTTCATTTTCGATCATGTCCGCACCCCGCGCGGGCGCGGTAAGCCCGACGGCGCCTTGCACGAGGTCTCGACCCTTGGGCTCGCCACGACAGTGCTGCGGGCGATCAAGGATCGCGGCGGTCTCGACACGCACTTTGTGGACGATGTCGTGCTCGGCTGCGTCGATCCCGTCGGCGAGGCGGGCGGCGACATTGCCAGGGCGGCGGCGCTCGCCGCCGATTATGGCGACCATGTGCCGGGGGTTCAGATCAACCGCTTTTGCGCCTCGGGCCTCGACGCGGTCAATTTCGCCGCCGCGCAAGTGATGGCAGGCCAGCATCATCTGACCGTCGGTGGCGGCGTCGAATCGATGAGCCGCGTCGGCCTTGGCGCATCGGGCGGGGCCTGGCCGGTCGATCCTGCCATCGCGATCAAATCCTATTTCATGCCGCAGGGCATCTCCGCCGACCTCATCGCGACAAAGTATGGATTTTCCCGCGACGACGTCGATCAATACGCAGTGGCGTCGCAACAACGCGCGGCAAAAGCCTGGAGCGAGGGCCGCTTCAAAAATTCGGTCGTACCGGTGCGCGACATCAACGGCATCGCCTTGCTCGATCGCGACGAACACATGCGGCCTTCGACCGATATGCAGTCGCTCGCCGCGCTGAAACCGTCGTTCGCGATGATGGGAGAACAGGGTGGATTCGATGCGGTCGCTATCGATGCCCACCCCGATGTGGAAAAGGTCGTGCACGTCCATCATGCCGGCAATTCGTCGGGCATTGTCGATGGCGCGGCGGCGGTTCTCATCGGCTCGGCCGACGCCGGCGAGGCAATGGCTCGAAAGCCCCGCGCAAAAATCCGGGCCTTCGGGAATATCGGTTCGGAACCGGCGATGATGCTGACCGGCCCAATCGATGTCACTAAGAAGGTTTTGGCCGGCGCGAAGATGACGCTCGCCGACATCGACCTTGTCGAGGTCAACGAGGCGTTTGCCTCGGTCGTGCTGCGTTATCTACAGGCTTTCGATTTCGACGCGGCAAAACTCAATGTCAACGGCGGCGCGATCGCGATGGGCCATCCGCTCGGCGCGACCGGCGCCATGCTGCTTGGCACAGCCCTCGACGAACTCGAACGCACCGGGAAGGGAACCGCACTGGTCACGCTTTGCATCGGGGCCGGAATGGGCACGGCGACGATCATCGAGCGGGTGTAACGGCAAGCGGCTCCTTGCCTTAAGGCGGATATTTCCCTATGTTTTTTAGTAAGTTTCTATCGAGCCCGCCTAAACCGGAAACTAAGTTTCAAAGAGCGCCCGAGAGATTCAATTTTACGACGGATTGGTTTTGCGGCAACGAAAAGCATTTTAGCAAATATCTCGCGCATCTCGAGGATACGCGATGCCGGATATTGGAGATCGGGTGTTTTGAAGGCCGCGCCACGGTATGGCTGCTCGAAAACATTGCAACGCATCCAGATGCGACGATCAAGTGCATCGATATCGCAGAGCAGGCATCTTTCCGGCAGAACATTCTTGCCGCTCTATCGCCTGAGAAAGTCCGCTTGGAAATTGGGCGTTCTCAAAATCTGCTACGATTATATCCGGCGAACGCATTTAATTTTGTTTATGTCGATGGAAGCCACGAAACGGTTGACGTGCTTGAAGACGCCGTACTTTCATTTCGCCTCCTCAGGCGCGGCGGAATTATGGGTTTCGATGATTTCAAATGGAAGGACGAAGCTTTCCCGAACGCAACACCTAAACTGGCGATCAACGCTTTTCTGAGCATCTACAAACGCAAGATCACGGTCCTGATGAAGGATTACCAGGTCTGGATACGAAAAGATGAGGAATAATTTCGACGCCTCCATTGAAGACTAAGGTAAAGCCGAATTAATGCGCCGGGCATCCTTTCTGCAAATCGAAGCATCGGCGGATTGCTCGCGAGGCCGATAATGAAGTGATCCTTCGTAACGCCGCCATTGTCCGCGGGTGGGGAGGAAACATCGCCTGGAGGAGAGACCGATGAATCTCACGAACTTCCGCTTCGAGATGGATTCCGACGGCATCGCCTTGCTTACCTGGGACATGGCCGGGCGGTCGATGAACGTCATCACGCCGCAAGTCATCGACGAGATCGAGCAAGTCGTCGATCATGTCGTGGCCTCGGCGGCGATCAAGGGCTGTGTCGTCACCTCCGGCAAGGACACGTTTTCGGGCGGCGCCGATCTTTCCATGCTCCAGACGGCGGCGGCCGAATATCTCAAGGCCAAGCAGGAAAAAGGCGAGGAAGCGGCAACAAAGCTCTTTTTCGAGCGCGCGAGCCGTCTCTCACAAGTTTACCGTAAGCTAGAGACCTGTGGCAAGCCTTTCGCCATCGCGATCAATGGCACTTGTCTTGGCGGTGCCTTCGAGCTCGCGCTGGCCTGCCATTACCGGGTCATCGCCGATGACGATAAAGCCAGGGTTGGCTTGCCCGAGATCAAGGTCGGCTTGTTCCCGGGCGCGGGCGGGACGCAACGTGTGGCCCGTCTCATGCAGACCGGCGACGCGCTGCAAATGCTTTTCAAGGGCGAGCAGATCAGGCCGAAAGCGGCGAAAACAATGAACCTCGTGCACGAGGTTGCCCCCGCGGGCGACATCGTC
>DASYNQ010000144.1:0-7054 GCA_036008425.1 Methylocella sp.
TACGATTCGCTCGTCGGCAAGCTCATCGTGCACGGGCGCAACCGCAACGAGGCGCTGATGCGGCTTCGCCGCGCGCTCGATGAATTCATCATCGACGGCATCGATACGACAATTCCCTTGTTTCAAACATTGGTCCGGAACGCCGATATCCAAAATGGGCTCTACGACATCCATTGGCTGGAGAGGTTTCTTGCGTTGGGCGGGATGGACGAGGAAACCGCGTGAGGTTCACCAGAGGGCCACGGCGATCCCAAAGAGGGGAGACTTTTTGGACCCGGTCATGCGAGAAAACAAAGACGGAGAGACCGCGCGAAAATTTGGAGCGGGTGAAGGGAATCGAACCCTCGTATTCAGCTTGGAAGGCTGCTGCTCTACCATTGAGCTACACCCGCGAAGGTCGTTTGTCACCAGCTACGGCCCCCCGTCAGAGTCGAGTAGCACATCGCGCATGCAGTTTTTACTTATCCTGCACCCCAGCCGCTTAGGTGAACTGTTCGCCGCCCGCATACTTTGCGGACGGGCGTTGATCGAGTACGTCAATGATCGGCGGCTCTTCAACCGGTTTTCGCTCACCAGCGCCTCCAGCGCCTCCAGCGGCGCCGATACCAGCGGCGACGCCACCAGACGGTTTCAATATTGCGATTGTCTGCCGGTACTAGATGGTCGCGGGGCGCGGCTGCGGGCAGCGCAATCGCCGCTTCTACGGTGACGGCGAGAATTCCGGCCGACAGCAGCACCGATGTCACGAATGATCGTCGATCCATGGCTTCTTTCTCCAGTCGTAAACGCTACGACGCTGAAGACTATCAGGCACAGCGTGGAAATGCTAGCCACGAACCGGCCAGCCCTGGGTGGGGAGCAGAAATTCAAACTTATCCAATGGATGTGCTCTCGGAATAGCGTCCATAGAGATCGGCGCATTTTGCAGGTGTCATTCAATACTCGCCGATATTTTGCGCGCGCGGTGCCGAGCATGTTCTACCGTTTCAACAATTGCTTCAAGAAAATGGATTATCAGCAGAGGTTGCGGCCATTGATTGGTCACCAAATCAGTGAAACTCTTGGGAGGTTTGGCCGAGCCTAAATACCCGCGCGAGAAAGGGGAACGGATTGAGCTGCCCCTCTACGGGGATGCCGAGCATAACCTGGGGATTTGGTGCGCCATAGGCGTTCTCGTTGTCAATTGGGGCAGCGATGAGAGCGTTTTTCTAGCGATACTCCAAGCGCTCCTTGGTGGCGATAAAGAAACAGCCATCATCGTGTGGCTTTCCTTCCATAACACGGCAAACCGACTCGAATTGGTACGGCGCCTGACGAAACAGCATGTCATCGACAAAGCGCTACGGGCGGACATTGAAAGCGCTGTGGTCGAGTTTGTCGGATGCACTAAAACCAGAAACTTCTTCTGCCACGCCGCATATCGTAGCGATGATCAAGCGAGGCTGAGGGTCGCTCAGAGCATTAGCCTTTCCGATGACGGGGAGCCGCTAATTCGTGACGCTTCCCGCCTTCTTGACCGATCGACATTGAACGTTGTTACCGAGACGGCGCGAAGACTTGCGGACTTAAATCCCGTGCTTTGGGTTTTGGTGCGCCGCTTAGAAGATGCTCTTCAAGTCCCGCCAGCAAAGTGGTCCATTCAGCGGAATCAAAATTCCAAGGACGGCCCCGCTGATCCTTAATGGCGCCGGGCTGGCGATTGCGGCAGCCAGCGCGATTATTTACTCCTTTCCACGCCTCACATCGTCATCTACAAGACGTCGGCGCAGTTCTTTCGAGCGTTTAATTGCGGCCGGATTGTCTTTTTGCATGGATAATTCAGTTGCTTCCACAAGGATCTTAGCTCGTTCTTCCTTTTCTTCCTCTGTCCACGGGCGCTTCTCTAGCTCTTTCACCATAGCCGCACGCATTCCCCGATAGACGAAATAGCCACCGGCCACACATCCGGCAGCAAACCACGCCAATTCAACCAACATTTTGTCCTCCTTCTTGTTTCGTGCGTCCTGTTTTTCGCTTGCAAGGCATACCGCGCCGCAACACAATTTCGCCACGACGCACAATTTGAGCGGCTGAGCGTTGCCAAGATGGCCTGCATTGAATGCTCGCCGTCGGTCATGGTGCGAGCCTCGAAATCGTCCAGCCGGACACGTTGTAACTGCGGCCAATCTCCGCAAGCGTTTCCTCTCCGTGGTCAGGTCACACTGCCGGATCGCTTGGCGCTTCTGTCGATTGGTGAGGTTCGGGCGTCGCCCATCGTAGTGGTAGGACGCAAGCTTAGTTTTTGTCGTCGTCAGCGCCAGGTTCAGGAAAGGCCTTATTGAAGGCCTCCATAAGCTCGCCACGAACACCCTTCTTCCGAATCTCTTCGAGCAATCTCGGGTGCACACAGCGCTTTCCGTCCTCCGTGCGCCTTACGGGCAACTGGCCGATTTCCTCTTCGATCCGTCCGACCATCGCAAGAATGGTAAAGCGCCTTAGGGAATCTGATATTTTACTGACGAGTCCCATTGGTTCCTCCTATGCGGCCCGGCAGTCGCGCCATCAAAATACCCGATGACCTGCTTCCCATTTGTAATCAAACCCTAGGACACAAAGGCGAGTCCAATGCACCTACTTTGATCGATTTGTGGCTTGGCGGACAAGTTCAAACCGTTCTTGAAACTAAAAGAGTAACCTTTGACGCGGGGGTAGCCGTTCTGTGGTCTTAGAGTACGATTTTTCAGAAATCGTGCGGTGACCCCTTACGGGCCGGATCATCGCTCGCCCTCTTCGAAGCGTCGCTTTTCGCTCGTCTCAGCTCCCAACTCAATATGGTGTTGTCTCTGCGGATTTGCGTCCCAGATAAAATCACGCATAGGGGCGCCATCGAGGCCGCCTTCCACAATGGCAGATTCAAGATCTCCCAATCTTAGCAATGCAGCTGCTTTGTCTGGATAGTAGAACACGAACTCCGGCGCATTAGAATAGACGACCTCCGGCGCGCCCTCATAAACAGAGATCTCGTACTTCGGAATGAACAAGGCGCCCGTGTCGAAGAATGCTATTTTGCCTCGCCTTGCTCGGTACCGTCTGAGAAACCCCCATCGAATCAGGCTCAATGTGAAATCAAAGCCATTCCATCGGACAACTCGCAACTTGCCGAAGATGTCTGCGGGATTCATTTTATCCCATTGCTCGGGATCGTGACGCCCGCCGAATCAGGTGTAATACAAACCCACTTCGGAAGCCGCCATCATCGCGGTTTGCGTGGCGATCCGCGTGGCGCCGAACCTATAAGCCAAGTCCGCGCGCCGTCAAAGCGGCACGGAGCCCGTTTCCGGCCATCGCCTGGCTCCCGCCCCTCGCTTGTTATCCGGAAAGTCCGCAACTTTCATGCGCCGGCTTTCAACGCGCCGCGTCCCGCATAGCGCGCTTGTTTCCCAAGTTCTTCCTCGATCCTGATCAGTTGATTATATTTCGCGAGCCGGTCCGAGCGCGAGAGTGAGCCGGATTTGATCTGGCCGCAATTGGTCGCAACCGCAAGATCGCTGATCGTTGCATCCTCGGTCTCGCCGGAGCGATGCGACATGACCGCGGCATAGCCCGCGCGCTGGGCCATATCGACGGCGGCAAGCGTTTCCGTCAGCGTGCCGATCTGATTGACCTTGACCAGGATCGAATTGGCGATGCCGTCGGCGATCCCACGCGAGAGACGCGTGACGTTGGTGACGAAGAGATCGTCGCCGACGAGCTGGCATTTCTTGCCGAGGAGACCAGTGAGGATCTTCCAGCCGTCCCAATCGTCCTCGGACATCGCGTCCTCGATCGAAACGATCGGATAGTCCGCGAGAAGCTTCGCCAGATACTGCGCCTGCTCTTGCGGCGTGCGCGTCTTGCCCTCGCCCGCGTAGACATATTTGCCGTCGTGAAAAAATTCGGTCGCTGCGCAGTCCACTCCCAAGGCGATATCTTTACCAGGCTTGAAGCCCGCCCCCTCGATCGCCTTGCGGCAGAAATCGAGCGCGCCCTCGGCGGAAGGCAAATTGGGCGCAAAGCCGCCTTCGTCGCCGACATTGGTGTTGTGGCCGGCTTTTTTCAGAGCGCTTTTCAGCACGTGGAAAACTTCCGCGCCCCAGCGTACCGCTTCCCTCAACGACGGCGCGCCGATAGGAATAATCATGAATTCCTGAAAGTCGATCGGGTTGTCGGCGTGCACGCCGCCGTTGATGATGTTCATCTGAGGCACCGGCAGCACATGCGCCTGGACGCCGCCGACATAGCGATAGAGCGGCAAGCCACAGACATCCGCGGCCGCCTTGGCGACGGCAAGGGAGACCCCCAAAATGGCGTTGGCGCCGAGCCTCGCCTTGTTCGCGGTGCCATCGAGCGCGATCATCGTGGTGTCGATCTTGCTTTGATCTTCCGCGTCGAACCCGCTCAAGGCATCGAAAATATCGCGATTGACGCTTTCGACCGCTTTGAGAACGCCCTTGCCAGTAAAGCGCGCCTTGTCGCCGTCGCGCAATTCGACCGCCTCATGCGCGCCGGTCGAGGCCCCCGAAGGCACCGCCGCGCGCCCGCTCGACCCATCTTCCAAGGTGACATCGACCTCGACGGTGGGATTGCCGCGGCTATCCAAGATTTCCCGCGCGGCGATGTCAACGATTGCGGTCATGCAGGCTCCTGTTACGATGGGGACCGGAAAAGCTCGGCTTTTACGCCGAAGCGCGGCGGGAAGGAAGCGGCGTAAGCATATTCGCGAGAGCCGGGGTTGGATCTTCCGGCAAGGAAGCGGTAAACCAAAGCTGGGGGTGAAGACGGCCTTAAGCTTTTTGCAGCTATCGTCTCACAGCCGTCGTCGCAAGGTTTGGGAAAGAGACCGGATGCTGTTCCATAAGGCCGCTTCCATCATTTTATGCGCGGGTTTCGTCACCCAAGCGGGCGCGCCTTCGGGCGGTCCCCCCTTGCCGGTTCCAAGTCCGGCACCGCCGGCCGATTCCGTCCAAGACAAAGCGCAAACTAAAACGCCGCCTCCTGCGTTGGAGCAAGCGTTGGAGGCCAAGGAGCCAGATGCGAGCAAGACCTACCGCGCGCTCATAAGAAGGGAAGCCGCGAAGAACGGCTTGCCGCCTGACATCGCCGACGCCGTCGCGGCGATCGAGAGCGGCTACGATCCAGGCGCGATTGGCGGCGTCGGCGAGATCGGCCTGATGCAGGTCCGGCCCGAAACAGCCGCGATGCTCGGTTTCAAGGGCGATCTGGCCGAACTCGCAAGACCCGACGTCAACATTCATTATGGCGTGACCTATCTCGGCCAGGCTTGGCGTCTGGCCGGCGGCGATCTTTGCCGCGCCCTGATGAAATACCGCGCCGGCCATGGCGAAGAGATCATGTCTGTCCTATCCATAACTTATTGCGGCCGCGCGCGGGCCCATCTGGCGGCGGCGGGCTCGCCCTTCGCCGCGGCAATTCCCGTGCCGTTCGTTTTCGACCCGGCCTTGCCGGTAGCGCCCACGACGAAACGTGGGCCACGAATACGCACGGCGGCGGTGAGCCGGGCCTTTTGGGCAGCGCATGACGCACGAGTGCAGGCGATCACCAAACGCCTCGAGGCAAAATGGCGGCGCATGGCGTCGCGGTAGAAAATGCCGCAGCGAACTTTGCGTCATTTAGGGGAGGTGACTACCTCCCACGGCACTGAACGCCGCCAGATAGGTATTAGAGACGCGGCCTGTTTTGGCGGTCAAATCAAAGGGTGGGGAGAAATAATCCGCGCTACAAAACCAAGGTCAAGCGCTGATTATCGCGCCCCAAGGCGTAGCAAAAGACCGCGTAAGCCAAAATGGACTCGCGGAGTTAGCTTGTGCTAGATTTGCGGGGCTCGCGGCAACGCGGGGGCCAACGCGAGGGGCCATCGGCCATGCGAGATGCAACCGCGGATCGGGCGAATGTCATCGCTTCGCCCACGGTAATCTTCGCGGGGGTTTTGGTGCTGGGGTTTGGACTCGACATGTTTTGGCCCGCTCCATTCCTGCCGGAAGACTGGGGCTTTCCGCTGGGACTCATTGTCATTTTCGCCGCCGTCAACATCAAGCTATTCGCGGCGCGGGAAATGGTCCGAGTCAAAACCAATCTCAACATCCGCAAGCCGGCAAATGATATTGCGACCTCCGGCCTCTACAGCGCGAGCCGCAATCCGTTATATATCGGCATGATTTTGCTCAATATCGGCATTGGCTGCGTCGTCAACTCCTTGTGGATTTTTCTCCTCTCCGCCGGGCTTGCGGTCACATTGCAAAAAGGCGTGATCGAGCCGGAAGAGGCCTATCTCGAGCAAAAATTTGGGGACAAATATTTGCGCTACAAGGCCAAGGTCCGGCGCTGGATCTAGCTCGATCAACAAAGCGCTAAGTTCGCATTCGCTGCTGTCGCGCCCTTTCATCACAAGCAGGATTATTGATGACGCCGCGCGGAACGATCAGCCGCCGTCTATTTCTCGGGCATACGCTGGCCAGCGTTTTGGCGCTGCCCGCGCGGGTGCAACTGCCTTCCCCGCCGGACGGTTTCCGAGTCCTTGAAGCGCGGGAGGACAATTTGAGCCTTCTGCCCGAACCTGCCTCTCCAACCGCCGTCTGGAGCTATAATGGCGAGGTGCCCGGGCCGCTCCTACGCTTCAAAAAAGGCGAGGAGGTCAAAGTAAGGCTGGTCAACAAGCTCGCCCAGCCGGCAACCCTCAACTGGCACGGCGTGCGGATCGTCAATGCGATGGACGGCGTCGCCGGCCTGACGCAAGAGCCGGTCCCGCCAGGCGGCTCTTTCGATTATCGCTTTTCCCCTCCCGACAGCGGGCTTTATTGGTATCATCCGCACGCCTTGCCATTCATCGGCGAGCAGCTCGATCGCGGGCTTTACGGCGTCTTGATCGTCGACGAGGCCGAGTCGCCCGCGGCCGACCGCGACATGCTTGTCGTTCTCGCCGATTGGAAGCTCGACGACAAAGGCCAGCTCGCCGGTTTCAACGCCGCCACGGACGCCACGGGGGCGGGCCGCATCGGGCCGCTCGTCACCCTCAACT
>DASYNQ010000145.1:0-3338 GCA_036008425.1 Methylocella sp.
GAAATCGGCGGACGCAAGCCGATCCCGGTCAAGGTCGAGGCCGGCAAGAGTTATTGGTGGTGCGCCTGCGGCCGCTCCAAGGCGCAGCCGTTCTGCGACGGCTCGCACAAAGGCACGCCGTTCCAACCGCAAGAATGGAAGGCGCAAAAAGACGAGGAGGCCTGGTTCTGCGCCTGCAAGCGCTCGCAGCACCAGCCGCTCTGCGACGGCAGTCATAAAGCGATGACCTGATGCCTGATCTTCTCCTCGAACTGTTCTCCGAAGAAATCCCCGCGCGCATGCAGGCCCGCGCCGCGGAGGATTTGAAGAAGGCCGTTACCGACCGGCTGGTCGATGCGGGTCTCGTTTATGAGGGCGCCAAGGCTTTCGTGACGCCGCGGCGGCTGACGCTTGCCGTGCACGGCGTGCCGGTGCGCCAGCCCGATCTGCGCGAGGAGAAGAAGGGCCCGCGTGTCGGTGCGCCGGAAAACGCGGTCGCGGGGTTTCTCAAAGCCGCCGGGCTGAAATCGATCAGCGAAGCCAAGGTGCAGCCGGACAAGAAGGGCGACTTCTATGTCGCGGTGATCGAGAAGCGCGGCCGCGCCGCGATCGAGGTGATCGCGGAAATTCTGCCCGAGGTGATCAAGAGCTTTCCGTGGCCGAAATCCATGCGCTGGGGCGAAGCGTCGCGCGAGCCCGGTGCGCTCACCTGGGTGCGGCCGCTGCATTCCATCGTCGCCACTTTCGGGCCGGAGACCGAGGATCCGGACATCGTGCCGTTCGTAGTCGGCGGTATCACTGCCGGCAACGAGACGCGCGGGCATCGTTTCCTCGCGCCGCAGAAATTCTCCGTGCGCCGGCTCGCCGATTATCAGTCGAAGCTCGACAAGGCCAAGGTGGTGCTCGACGCCGAGCGGCGCAAAAGCATCATCCTCACCGAAGCGAAGCAGCTTGCTTTCGCGCAGGGGCTTGAGCTCGTCGAGGACCAGGGCCTGCTCGACGAAGTGGCGGGCCTTGTCGAATGGCCGGTCGTGCTGATGGGCGCGTTCGACGAAAAATTCCTGCACATCCCGGAAGAAGTGATCCGCGCCACCATCCGCAACAACCAGAAATGCTTTGTCTTGCGCGATGCCGCGCATGCCAAGCTCGTCAACAAATTTCTTCTCGTGTCCAATATGGAAGCCGAGGACGGCGGCAAGGCCATCGTTGCCGGCAACGAGCGCGTCATCCGCGCCCGGTTGTCGGATGCGAAATTCTTCTACGAGACTGACTTGAAGACGCGGCTGGAAGATCGGCTGCCGAAGTTCGAGCATATCGTGTTCCACGAAAAGCTCGGCTCGCAGGCCGAACGTATCCAACGCATCGAGAAGCTGGCGGCAGAACTCGCGCCGCTTGTCGGCGCCGATGTGGCGAAGGCAAAGCGCGCGGCGAAGCTGTGCAAGGCCGATTTGCTGACCGAAGCCGTCGGCGAATTCCCCGAGCTGCAAGGCTTGATGGGCAAGTACTACGCCGAAGAGCAGGGCGAGGACGATGCCGTCGCGCACGCGTGCGAGGATCATTACAAGCCGAAAGGGCCGGACGATCTGGTGCCGAGTGACCCGGTGTCAATTGCGGTCGCATTGGCAGACAAGATCGATACACTCGTCGGCTTTTGGGCGATTGATGAGAAGCCGACGGGGAGCAAGGACCCTTACGCGCTGCGGCGCGCGGCGTTGGGTGTTATCAGGATAGTTCTAGATAACAAAGTGCCCATAAATCTTCGGAATGTTTTTGAGAGGCACTTCCCGGTTTTCCTGCACGGTCAATCATACCCAGAGTATGCGAACAAAATCGATAATCTTTTAGTTTTCATCGAGGATCGGCTGAAGGTACAGCTCCGCGAGCAGGGGGCGAGGCACGATCTATTAGACGCGGTAACAGCGACCTATTCGCTTGTACCAGGAAATCAGTTGATCCTTGTTGTCTCTCGTGTCGAAGCCTTGGCTAAATTTCTTGATACGGAGGACGGCAGGAACCTGTTAGTTGGCTACCGACGCGCCGCCAACATTCTACGTGATGAGGAGAAGAAGGATAATAGAGACTATTCGGATGATCCCGCAGAGGAATTGCTTGTCGACCCGATTGAGAAGCACCTGTGGAACACCGTACAAAGCACCTTGGTAGATACCAGATATCATCTGCAGAGAAACGATTTCGAGAGCGCGATGGAAACTTTATCCACTCTTCGGTCCGCGGTAGACTCGTTTTTTGCCAAGGTAACAGTCAATGTCGGCGACAAGACCCTTCGCGAAAATCGCCTGAAACTGCTCAATGAAATCCGCGCTGCGACGCGCGCGGTGGCGGATTTTTCGCGCATTGAAGGCTGAGCGAGCGGGCTTTCATTGCCGGCATTTGTCGCATAGAACCGAACCGCGGCTCATGCGTTATCTATGCGTTGATATGCGGCCGCGCCTTTAAATTGTTGCCCGCCCGAAGCTCACCATTCTAAGCCCTCAAGAGGATAATCATGGTCATCACCGCCGCCCATATCACGCCGCTTGTCGCCTTGATCTGCGGTATTCTCATCCTGCTGATGCCGCGGCTCCTGAACTTCATCGTCGCGATCTATCTCATCATCGTCGGATTGATGGGGCTCAATGCCATCCATCATTTCATCTCATAGAGCGTGACCCGGAAAAGCATGCTCTTGGACTTGATCCGAGGGTGGGAACCGGTTTCCGAAAAGATCATGCTCCAAAAAACGCGCTTTGATATTTCGCAAGTTGCGCCAGACGGGATTTGCGATCTAAAAGCCCCCTCATTGTTGAAACACTGCCGCTGCTGAACCACCATGGCCAAATCTCGCTCCCGCGAAGCCTCTCGTAAGCCCAAGAACTCCCGTAAGCCTATGAAAAAGGCCCGTGCCGCAAGCGCGCGCCAGCCGGCGCAAGCCGGCAAAGCCGCGCCGAAATCAGCGGCTCACGCCTCCGGCAAGGGCAAATGGGTCTATGCGTTCGGCGGCGGCAAGGCCGCGGGCCGCGCCGCGATGCGCAACCTGCTCGGTGGCAAGGGTGCGGGGCTTGCCGAAATGGCGCATCTCGGCCTGCCGGTGCCGCCGGGCTTCACCATCACAACCGAGGTCTGCACCTATTTCTACGCGCACGGCAAAACCTATCCGAAGGATCTGAAGGCGCAGGTCGAGGCGGCTTTGGCCGCCGTCGGCCGCATCACCGGCAAGACATTCGGCGACAAGAAAAATCCGCTGCTGGTCTCGGTGCGCTCCGGCGCCCGCGCGTCGATGCCGGGCATGATGGACACCGTGCTCAATCTCGGCCTCAACGATACGACGGTCGCGGCGCTTGCGGAAAAATCCGGCGACC
>DASYNQ010000146.1:0-5540 GCA_036008425.1 Methylocella sp.
TGTCCGCGAGCGTCTCCTGGCTGATTTTCGCGAGGATCGGCTCAGGTTTCTCTTCCTTGCCAAAGTTCGCCAACAGCAGGAGCAGCCGGGCAAGCCGTTTCTCACTCGAATTGAACAGCTGATCGACGAGGTCTGCCTCGATGCGGACGGCCCGAGACAGAAGGTGGGCAATGAACATCTCGGAGAACGCTGGCTCCTGACGGATCAAGCTGACAATAACCGCTTTTTCTAGGCGCACGATGACGGAGTCCATCATCGCCGCGACCGTCGCCATGCGCAGCGCCTGCCCGGCAAGACATCCTTCCCCGAAGAAATCGTTCGTTCCAAGCATTGCGACGACGGCTTCCTTACCTTGCTCCGAAACGACGGAGACCTTCAGCTTGCCGCTCTGGATGTAGAAGACCGCATCTGCGGGGTCTCCCTGTGAAAAGATGATCTGGTCCTTGCGGTACCCCCCAATGCTGCGGCCCTCGCCAACCACGGCGAGAAAAGATTTCGGATCGAACGACGGCCGGCTTTTGGTTGCCATCGCAGACCTCCTGCGCGGTGAGCCACTGAAGTAGTATTATCATATATTATCATAAGATCTTTCGCAGATAAAGTTGCGCGATGAGCTATTTTGGGCAGATCGTCGCCCGTTAGTTTGTTACTTGGGCTTTGAGACCACAGGAAGAGTTTAACTAAACCGTAGCCCACCTCTCCCGTTCAGAGGCTTTGCTAGGGATGCGAGTCAAGCGCTCCGAACCCGCTAACACCCTGTGAATGCCCTGATTTCCTTGAGGTAGCCCTGGACTCTTCCGTCTGATTTTCACCCTTAGGCCTTCCCTAAATCAGCCTTTCCGGTCCTTGACATGGAAAGGGCGGGCGCTTTGTGCGTTGCAATAAGATTTTTACATTTGCGGTGCGAAACTCCATCTTAGCCGTATTCTCGCCATGAACCATCGGTTAACCTTATCCTTGTTTGCTCAAATGCACCGCTTTCCAGTTAGCTTCGATCAAGGTTGATGGAACATTCCTTTAACGAAAGGCAGGTAGGACTGCAATCTGCCCCGCGATCACGGAAGGAATATGGGATGAGCTTTCTTCAGCGGACCGCCGAACTCAAATTCGCTGTCGCGCTGGGCGCCGCTCTTGCGATCTCCGCCTGCGCGAAGGCCCCCGACACGCTCGCCGGCGTGAATGGCGGGAGGGCGGCGCCAGGCAGCCCTCAGGATTTCGCCGTCAATGCCGGCGACCGGGTTTTCTTCGACAGCGATTCGAGCGAATTGAGTCAGACCGCGCAGGCGACCCTCGTCAAGCAGGTGACCTGGCTACAGCAATATAGCCGCTACAATTTGACCGTCGAAGGCCATGCCGACGAGCGTGGCACGCGGGAATATAATTTCGCGCTGGGCGCGCGGCGGGCTGAAACCGCCAAGGACTATCTCGTGGCCCGCGGCATTTCGGCAGCAAGAATTCGCACCATCAGCTATGGCAAGGAGCGGCCCGTCGCGACCTGCAACGACATCTCCTGCTGGTCGCAAAACCGCCGCGCGGTTACGGTGCTGACGGGCGGACTATCCTAACGAAGGTTTCGGCGAGCGGCCCTCCCCCGTCGCCGATATGTCCCGGACGGACACAAGACCCGTCTTGGTCCCAATCCGGCACCGGCGACTTCCTTGTGAGCCGCCGGTTTTTTTGTCATGCCGAAGCGGCGCTAAAGCGGGTCCCGAAGAGTCAGAATCGGAGGGGGATTCCCAAACCGGCCGAAGCGTGATTCGCGAAGCCGGCGGGACCGAGGCCGGCATCGATGGCAAAAACCCGACGCGCGGGATTTATGGAAACGCAGCGCATGTCCTCAGAGAAGTTGCTCGACTTTTTCGAGATTCTCCAACTTCTTGATTTTTATCCACGTCCTTGTCGCTCAAATGGTTCCATTTGATCGGCTGGCGCCCTAGCTAGTGCGGGCGCCTCGTGCCGGCCTTGTCGCCTGGCGACATCGTGGTGAGGGACAATCCCGGCTCCCAGAAAGCCGCCGGCGTTCGCAAAGCCATCGCGGTCGCCGCGGCGGCGTCGTGCTTTTTGCCAGCCTACAGCCCTGGCCGCGATCCGATCGATGTTTCGGCGGGCTCAAGAGGTCTTCGCCAACTCTCCGCCGGCTTTGCCACCAAGCCGCGCTTGCAGAAACCTGAAGCGGCAATCCATTCCGGTTGATTATCCCTGGCCGCATGTGTACTGACACGACGGCAGCCGAGGAAACTCAAGCCTAGCGCGTCTTGTGGAGTTTGCAATGCGAAAAACGTCCGGATTTGGATCAATACCCAGCACCGCATCCATTTCGACGGGGGTTTTTCTCGCCGCGATAGCTCTCGGCGGCTGCAATCAAACCTCTGGCTCCTCCGCGCCCGTCGCGGCTGTCGCGCCCCAGGCGCCGGCTCCGCCTAACTGGCCGAAATTGCCCGAGGGCGCCGCCTGCACCAATGATCTCAACCACTATCAAACCGTGCTTGACGCCGACGTCGGGACTGGAAATGTCAACCGGTCGGTGTACGATCAGATCGAGACCGATCTCGGCCGCGCGGCCAACGCGTGCGCGGCAGGTCATGATGGCGAGGCGCGCGCGATCGTTCGTTCGACGAAACTGCAGCACGGCTATCGCGCTTCCTCGTGAGGACGGCGACGCGCGATGTCCCGGGCTTGCGGCGGAAGGTTTCGCTTGTTACTTGAGGCCGCCTTGCCCGCGCCTCCTCTCGTTTCGAGTAAACATCATGGCCTCGCCGCGCCGGTCTCCGCCCCTCCTTGAAGTCAAGGGCACGCGCTTCCTCATTGTTGAGTCACGCTATTACGAAGTTATCGCCGCGATGCTGTTGGAGGGCGCGAAAATTGCCCTTGCCAAGGCGGGAGCCTCGTTCGATCTCGTACGCGTGCCCGGCGCGCTCGAAATCCCGCTCGCCCTAGCGATCGCGCTCGATCATGCCGCAGCCTCGAAGCGCCCTTTCGACGGGGCGGTGGCGCTCGGTTGCGTCATTCGCGGCGAAACCCATCATTTCGACATCGTCGCCAATGAAAGCGCGCGCGCCTTGATGCAGCTTGCACTCGCGCACAAGCTCGCGTTTGGCAATGGTGTTTTGACCGTCGAGAACGAGGCGCAGGCGTTGGCGCGGGCCAATCCCCAACAAGGCGACAAGGGTGGCGATGCCGCGCGGGCGGCTCTTTCGATTCATCGGCTGAAGATTGCAATCGGGGCGCCCTGATGGCCAATGCCGACCGGCGTTCCGCCGCCCGCCTCGCCGCCGTTCAGGCTCTCTATCAAATGGAGGTCACCGGGAAAGGCCTGAAGGAGACCCGCGCCGAATTCGAGTCGTTCTGGCTCGGCAATGAAATCGAGGGTGTGCAATATAAGGATGCGGAAACCGCGTTTTTCAGCGATATTCTGACCGGCGTTGTTTCCGCCCAGAGTCCGATCGACCGGTCTATCGACAAAGCCTTGGCGGCCGGCTGGCCGTTGGCGCGGATCGATTCCGTCATGCGCGCGATTTTGCGCGCGGGCGCCTATGAATTGAAAGAGCGCGCCGACGTTCCGGCGCGTGTCTCGATCAAGGAATATGTCGATATCGCCGGGGCCTTTTTTGGCCCCGAGGAAGCCGGAATGATCAACGCGGTGCTGGACGCCCTGGCGCGCCAGTGCCGTGCGGCGGAATTCGAGCCGCGCGGGTAAAATGCAAATCGATGTCGCGTCCTTCCGAAGACGAATTGATTGCGACCTACTTCGCGCCGCTCGCGGGGGCGGGGGCCTTTGGCCTGCGCGACGATGCCGCGATTCTCGCCCAAAAACCGGGCCATGATATCGTCGCGACGAAGGATATGTTGATCGCCGGAGTGCACTTCTTTACGGACGATCCACCGGGAGCCGTCGCGCGCAAGGCCTTGCGGGTGAACCTCTCCGATCTTGCCGCCAAGGGCGCGGAGCCTTCCGGTTTTCTCCTCGGGCTTGCGTTGCCGGAAGATTGGACGGCGCATTGGCTCGCGGGTTTCGCGCAAGGGCTCGGCGAGGATGCCGCGGTCTACAAATGTCCGGTCCTGGGCGGCGACACCGTGAAAAGTCCCGGGCCACTCGTAGTCTCGATAACCGCATTCGGCACTGTCCCGGCGCAAAAAATGATCTTGCGCGCAGGCGTCGCTGCGGGCGACCGCATTTATGTGACGGAGACAATTGGGGACGCGGCGCTGGGCTTGAAATTTCGCCTCGATGTGGCGCAAGACGCGCAGTGGACCCGTTGCGTCAACCAAGCGGACACTGCCTATCTCGCCGGCCGCACCCTTCTGCCGCGCCCGCGTCTTGGCCTGCGCGAGGCGCTGCGCGCCTATGCGCACGCGGCCATTGACATTTCGGACGGGTTCGCCGGCGATCTTGCGAAAATGTTGCGGCTGACCGGGATGACCACCGAGGTCGCGACCGCCGATGTGCCGCTCTCCAAAACCGCGCGGAAAATTTTGCACGACGCCCCATCTCTCCTCGAGACGATTCTTACGGGCGGCGATGATTATGAAATTCTCTGCGCCGTGCCGCCCTCCCAAGGCGCCGCCTTCGAAGTTTGCGCGGCTGCTGCTGGGATTTTGGTGCACCAGGTCGGTGCGGCCAGGCCAGGGAACGCGCCGCCAGCGTTCAAGGATGCGGAGGGGCGGAACTTGGGTTTCGCGCGGCCTTCCTTCCGGCATTTTTAGCCGCTTTCTCCCGGCATATTTAACGGTTAGGCGCAAGATGGCTGTCAGGAACGTTCAAGGTGCGATTGCGCGGTGCAGCGGTTTCTGTATAGGTCGAGGCAAGCCGCGAGAGGCCTCGTCAATCCTTCGAACAATCATGCAAGGTGGCAACACATGAATTCCATTTGGATGGTGATTTTCGCCGGCCTTTTATCGATCGTCTATGGCGTGGTGACGTCGTCGAAACTCCTCGCCGCCGATGCCGGTTCGCCCCGCATGCAGGAAATCGCCGGGGCTATTGCCGAGGGCGCGCAAGCCTATTTGAAACGCCAATATGCGACGATCGCCGTTGTCGGCATTGCCATCTTCGCCGCCTTTGGCTTCCTCGTTTCCTGGCTGCTCGCGGCCGGATTTCTAATCGGCGCGATCCTCTCCGGCGCCGCGGGGTTTATAGGCATGAATGTTTCGGTCCGCGCCAATGTGCGGACCGCCCAGGCGGCCATGCAATCGCTCGCCGCGGGACTTGACATTTCCTTCAAGGCGGGCGCCGTCACCGGGCTCTTGGTCGCGGGCCTCGCACTCCTCGGCGTCGCGGTGTATTTTTACATTCTCACCGGGCCGCTCGGCCATGCGCCGAACAGCCGCGAGACGATCGACGCGCTGGTCGCACTCGGTTTCGGCGCGTCGCTGATTTCGATTTTCGCCCGTCTCGGCGGCGGCATTTTCACCAAAGGCGCCGATGTCGGCGCCGATCTCGTCGGCAAGGTCGAAGCCGGCATTCCCGAAGACGATCCCCGCAATCCGGCGACGATCGCCGATAATGTCGGCGACAATGTCGGCGACTGCGCCGGAATGGC
>DASYNQ010000147.1:0-2132 GCA_036008425.1 Methylocella sp.
GCCAAGTTTCGGTTCGCATTTCCTGCCGTGAGCCGCGAGGCGTTTGCTCGAAGCCCGCGGTGGCGCGATACCGCCGCATGCCGCCCAAGGCTCGAAAAGAAGCAAGGCGAATTGCGTGAGCAGGACCGAGCGCGAGATAGAGACCGTTCCGGCGAATGGGCTACGAAACTTTTTCGCCTTTTGCCGCTTGCCCCGGCTTCTTTATAAGGATCACCCAGGGTTCTCCCCCCCTCTCGATGCGGAGCGCTGGACCTTATTCGCAAGCAAGCTCAATCCGCATTTCAAGCTCGTCCAATCGCAAGCGTGGCTCGCCCGCAAGAATGGCAAGCTTGCCGGCCGGATTTTCGCCCAGATCTACGACGAAGCCCATGCGCCGCTGGGCGCATCCCGGGCGCAATTTGGTTGTCTCGATGCAATTGACGACGACGAAGTCGTCGCCGCCCTGACGCGAGCCGCTGAAGACTGGCTGCGCCAACGCGGCGCCGCGCTCGTGCACGGGCCGTTTTCGCCCTCTGTGAACAGCGAGACGGGAATGCTCATTCAAGGATTCGAAGCCACGCCGATGGTGTTCATGCCCTGGAACCCGGCCTATTTGAGCGGTTCCCTGGAGCGCCATGGCTACACAAAGGCGCGCGATCTCATTTCCTACCGCTACGATGCCAGCGACAAGGACCGGCAGGTGCGCCCAAGTATTCTGGAGCGGCCCGAATGGCGCGAAAGGCTCAACATTAGAACCCTCGATCTTAAGAATCTCAAGAAGGAAGCGGCGCTTATCGTCGATATCTTCAACGATGCCTGGAGCGAAAATTGGGGTTTTGTGCCCTTTACGCTCGCCGAGTTCATGTCGAGCGCCGACGCGCTCAAGATGGTGATGCCGCCAGAAGGCGGGTTCATGATCGAACTCGACGGCGTGCCGCAGGCGTTCGGGGTCATTTTGCCGAACCTGCATGAAATAACCGCCGATCTCGGTGGCCGTCTGTTCCCTCTCGGCCTGCCGCGCGTCGTCTCGCGGATCAGGAAGCACGCCTTTACGTCCGGGCGGCTCGCGCTTTTTGGCATCCGCCGCGCCTTGCATCGCAAGGCCGCCGGCGGCGCGGTCATTCTGGCTTTCATCGAGGAAATCCGTCGGCGCAACAAATCGAGTTCGCTTGAACACGTCGAATTCGGCTGGGTTTTGGAAGACAATCTCGGCATCCGCCGGCCCATCGAACGTTCCGGCGCCCGTATCGACAAGGTGCATCGCGTCTATGAAAAAAATCTCGCGGCTTGATTCCAGAGCACTGAACGCTTTATGCTCGCATGATCCTTGACCGCGAAGGAATAGTCCGCCTTCGCGGATCATGACTTAATGAATTGCTTGAGGATGATCGGCACATGGGGCCAGACTCAATAGATGCCGGACCCGCCCGTATGGAACGCGGGGCGGCGAACGCAGGCTTCATCGCGACGCCGATAAAGCGTCCGCATCCGCCGCGCCGCCGCGCCATTTTAGCGGCGCATCCGGAAGCCGCCGGTCTTATCGGCCACGACCAGTGGACGGCGGTGATCACGCTCGCCGTCGTCGCCGGACAGACCTCAATCGCCGCGCTGCTTGGTAATCTCGGGCCCGCCTATTGGTGGGCAGCCTTGGCCGCCGCCTTTTGCATCGGCGCCTTCGCCAATCACGCAATGTTCGTCGTCATCCACGACGCGACCCATAATTGCATCTTCAAATCCAATGTCCTGAACAAATGGGCCGCGATCCTCGCCGATCTGCCAAACACTTGTCCTACCGCAATGGGCTTTCGCTGCTATCACATGAAGCATCATTCGCATCTTGGCGATTACGATTACGACGCCGATCTCCCGAGTCATTGGGAAGCGCGTCTGTTTGGCGGAAGCGCTCTTGGCAAGGCGGCATGGATGTTTCTTTTTCCGGTCTTCCAGCTCACCCGCCTCGGCCGTCTGAAAGGCTCCGTGCCGATGTGGAGCCGGTGGACCTTCGTCAATGGCGGTTGCGTTTTCCTCTACGATCTCGTTGTTTTAGCCTGCTTCGGCCCGAATGCGCTTGTTTATCTTTTCGCGTCCTTCTGGTTTTCGGTCGGAGGCTTGCATCCGCTCGGCGCGCGCTGGCTCCAGGAGCATTTTACCTC
>DASYNQ010000148.1:0-1775 GCA_036008425.1 Methylocella sp.
AGGAGCGCGCCGGGGCGGCCGCCCGGCAGCGCGAGGCCGGCGAATTCACCCTTCCAACCACCATCACAATTGAGCTTGCGACGAATCCATTTCTTCGCGCCGACGACCCCGATATTCAGGCTGGGCTCGGCATGGCTGGCAGCGATCCCGTCACGGTGTTCACCGAATTGCGCGAACGCAAGAACAACATGTGATCGCGCCGCTCGACTTCAGAGAAGCCACGCGGTCGAAACGAAATGCCGGTTGATCCCATCCCTGGCCGAAGCGCCGCCGAAATCATCCGCCTGCTCGATTTGCATCCGCATCCGGAGGGCGGCTTTTTCCGTGAGACCTTTCGCGATCCGGCGCGGGATACGCGGGGCCGGGCCGTCTCGATGTTGATTTATTTTCTTCTCGGCGCCGGCCAGGTTTCGCGCTGGCACAAGGTCGATGCCACCGAAGTCTGGCATTTCTACGCCGGAGCGCCCTTGGAAATAAGGATTTCGCAAAACGGCCGCGAGACAAGCGTGCATCGTCTCGGTCCTGATCTCTTCGCGGGGGAGCGTCCGCAGTTCGCCGTTCCGGCGCATTGCTGGCAGACGGCGATGAGCCTGGGAGCGTGGACGCTCGTTGGCTGCGGCGTCGCGCCGGGCTTCGAATTCTCAGGCTTCGAACTCGCGCCGCCGGGCTGGCCGCGCAGTTCGTGCAAAGAGAGCCCGGGCGGGAAATAACAAGAGCCACAAGCGAGCCGTTGGCTTCATTCCTTGGGTGCAAGCGCTTCGATCCGCTTCTGCAGCTGATCGAGCTGGCGCTTCATTTCCTCGATATCGCTGTTTGAATTTTGTCCGGCAAGCTCTTCCGAAGTTTCGTCCGTGGGGTTACCGGCGGGCTTTCCGGACGGCGTCTGGAGCGGATTTCCAAACGGGTTGAACATTGCCAGCGCCTGCTCGAATAGAGCCATGTTCTTGCGAGTCTGCTCCTCGATGGAGTCAAAAATCGGCGCGGTCAAGGGGCCGCCAAAATTCTTGGCAACCTTATCGCGGAACTTCGCTTGCTCGCTGGTCAACTTGCCGATGGTGAATTCGAGATAGCTCGGCACCAGCATTTGCATGCTGTCGCCATAAAAGCGGATGAGCTGGCGCAGGAAGTTAATCGGCATAAGGCTCTGTCCGTTCTTTCCTTCCTGTTCGAAAATGATTTGGGTCAGCACCGGACGCGTAATGTCATCCCCGCTCTTGGCGTCGAAGACCACAAAATCATCGCCTTTCTTGACCATGGCGGCGAGGTCCTCGAGTGTGATATACGCGCTCGTGCCGGTATTGTAGAGCCGCCGGTTCGCGTATTTTTTGATCGTGATGGGTTTATTTTCCTTGGCCATGACCGATCCCCGCTGCATGGAAGTCATTGGAGAACCTAAGCAGGTTTGTCTTGATCGCGCCAAGGGTTTTGGCGGGGACAAACCTCGTTTCGCCCTCGCGAGTCCACGCGGCCGTTTGCATCAGTATAAGGATATAAGCCTAACGCCGCAGCCAAAAACCGTTGCAATTCGGCTCGCGAAAAATTGCATCCATTGCGATACCACGGCCGGACCCGTGGCTCGCAAGCGGTTCCCGCCAGTGCTAGAATAGCAGAAAACCTCGTGGCGCGCATGCCGCGGTCAATGTCCAGGAGCCTCCCAATGCCAGGTGAAATTGTTATCGTGAGCGCGGCGCGCACCGCCGTGGGGTCTTTCAACGGCGCCTTTGCCGCCACGCCCGCGCATGAGCTTGGCGCCGCCGCGATCAAGGCGGCGCTCG